>CAZSJB010000380.1:0-3538 GCA_964606625.1 uncultured Tepidisphaeraceae bacterium
GCGGTTCTACAAAGAAGGAAAAGCCGCCGCCCGCCTCTCACACAACAACATTGTTCAGGCCATCGATGTGGGATCCTCCCCCGACGGCTATCACTACTTCGTCATGGAGTACATCGAGGGCAAGACACTCTACGATGTCATGCAGCCGCCGCCTGTCGGCGAGGGGCGCAACTTCAGCGAGTCCGAAGCCCTCGACATCATGATCCAGATCACCGACGCCATGGTGCATGCCCACCAGCGCGGATTGATCCATCGTGACATCAAACCCAAGAACATCCTGCTGATGCCCAACGGCGTGGCCAAACTGACAGACCTGGGTCTGGCTCGCGCCATCGATGACAAGGACGCCGCGGAGTCCGAAGCCGGCAAGGCCTATGGCACGCCCTACTACATCAGCCCCGAACAGATCCGCGGCGATGTCGATATCGACTTCCGGGCTGACATCTATTCGCTGGGCGCCACCATGTACCATATGGTCACCGGCCGGCCGCCCTTCGAAGGCGACACCCCCAGCGCCGTCATGCACAAGCACCTGAAGCAGCCCCTCACGCCCGCGGACCACATCAACACTGCCCTGTCGTCGGGCATCGGGGAGATCATCGACGTCTGCATGGCCAAGCGCCGGGATGAGCGCTACAGCAGCACCGAGGAACTTCTCGAAGACCTCAAAGCCGTTCGTCGCGGCGAACCTCCCGTCCATGCTCGCCGAGCCATTGACCTTGAAACGCTCGCTGAGGTCGAAGCCACTGGCAAAACCGTCGACATCACGCCTGATCCCGGTGCCAACGTCTGGGGCAATCCGATGGTCATCGCAATCCTCACGGGGCTGGGGGTCTCGGTGGTGATTAATCTGCTTCTGCTGCTGATTGTGTTGTCGCGGTAGGTGAAGGGTAGCGATCCGCAATCAGAAGTCAGGGACGCACCAGCCGCGCAAGGCGCTGGGGGAGTTGATCTCTTGGAACCCATTCGACGCTGCTTTCGCTGATCAGGTATGCGCCGGCGGAGGCGCCGCCGACCATCTCCAGGGTGTTAGCAACCAGGTAATCCGCCCCGCTGGCCAGGCGGCTTTGCCGGCCAATTTCGATCAACTCTTCCTTGGTTCGCCCCACCTCGAGCTTGAACTTCACCAGCAATCCGCGATATCCCCATTCGCGTCGAAACAGATCCACCAGCTTTTCAGTCGGCTGCCCCATGACCGTGATCTGGTCGTGTGTCGATGGCACCTTCGGTGCCTGCACATCTTCGACAATCCACCGCTCCTGGCCATCGGACAGGACTTTCCGCGAGATGATCCGGTATGTCCGCACAGGCTTGTAATCCGCAACCGCCGCGGTCATGAAGATCCCATCATAGGTCCGAGTGATCATCCGCTCAGCCAACAGCCGGCGCAGATCCGCGTGCGAGACAAACCCCGCACCGTGGATCGCATGAGGCGACGAAAGCGTTTGCAGCCTCTCAAGGTGGCGCCCGTTGCTGCTCAGCAGATCCACCTCCCCCACCTCCGCCAAGGCCTGCGCGATGGCGAATCCAGTATTGCCCGTGAAGATATTGCCCCAGTCACGAACATCATCGATGCGTTCGCGCGTGTTGCCGGCAGTAACGAGAAATCGCATGTCTTGAAGGTGTGCGGAGTGCAACACCCAGTTTTTTTTGGTGAAAGTGTTACAATTCGTTGCAATCTGTTACATCACGTTGCATTGCCCACCCCCCACTGCAAGGCTTCTCTGAGGTAGCCAGGCCCCGCGGGCAACGGCAACCGGTCACCATTCGTCCGCATTGCCTGCTTGCACAGATCAGGCACCCGCGAATGATCCCCAGTACAAGCATACCTCACACCCACCAAACGTCAAATGAGAAATGAAGAATTGCTGAAACCTGCACGGGCATCACCTGGCACTCTTAAAGTACTGTGAATGCTGCGTGAAGACAAACCTACGCCGTGCGCACGGCACCAGCCGCAAAAATAAACAGGCTCTCAATAACGCAGAGCAACGACCGCGCTGGTCACGAGGTAGAACGCGTACAACACGACCAGCCCCACGCCTTCACGGCGACTGACCGTGAACTTGCCCAAAGCCACTGGCAAGGCTGCCAGGGCGAGAATCACCAGCACGACTGTATCAATCCGCCACACCTGCATCGGAAAGGGCATGGTGTGATTGAATTGCGCGATGGGACCGATGTCGGCGCCGTCCAGCGCAGCAATGCCCGGATGGGCGCGGCTGAAGAGCTGGATGATCGCCGGGCGCACCATCCACAAGACAACAGTCGCCGGCAGCAGCACGCAGAGGTTGAAGATAGTCAGCAAAACAGAGGCCCCCACCGCTACGCGCACCCGCCCGCGTTGTGAAAAGCTGGCCAGCATGCCGATCAGTGGCAGTAGCGCCACCGGGGACAACACCCCTACAGCCAGCATCACGTCGGAGAAATGCGCCAATTTGCTGGCGGGCGCCCTGGCTGCGTCCATGACAAAAAAACCGCCGATCGCCAGTAGCAGCACCGCCAATACCAGTTCGATCCACCGCCAGAACGGACGATGCGGTTTGGGCTGGACGGTATTGTCGAACAGCAATACGGGGGCTGCCCAGTCCTCGTCAGCGCCTACTCGGGGATCGCTGCGCACATAAAGGATCAGTGCTCCCTGCATCGCCAGAACGGCTGCATGGGTCAACGTGAAGCGCCCACTGAAACCTGCCAGCAGAGTGAGGATCGCGACTGGCAGCAGGAAAAACCAGATACGTCGTGATGCAGGCGGCAATGCGGGGATGGGGGCGAGAATGGCAGCCAGCCCACACACCAGCGCCAGCGAAGCAACCGATGTTGTAAACAGCAGCCCCACCGCCACGGCTGGACGATCCAGCGCCAGTGCCAGCAGTACCAGGGTTCCGACAATCAGGGTCAGCGTCCAGGCCAGTCGAGCTGCGGACGAAGATGCGGGTTTGATTCGCGCATCCAGGATGGCCCGGCCGGCGATGTAGATGGCCACCAACCCCGCCAGGGTCCAGAAAGTGGAATTTATTCGGAATAAATCAATAACTGCCTGAAGCATGAACCGGTGGAGTGTGCCGCTGGAGGGTTAAATTGTCCAGTTTGAACCTGGGATGATCCATTCGATGGATTGCCTCAATGATTTCCGGGACTCATAATCCCACACAAACGGCGTTCAGCTCAGGCCCGCAATTGCCTGCCTTACCTGCCCAACCCATATAACTGGCATACTCTTCCTGCCCTGACCACCCTGTGTCAGGGCGCCTTCCAGAAATATCTTGACGGATTCAGCCATAACACCAAGAATGACAGATGAATGGACATTCGGAACATTTCTTCGCAGAAGGCATTCTGTTTCCGTTTGTGTCGCAAGTCTTCACTTCAAGCAACCGATAAACAGTTTGTTCTCAGTGCTGGTTCAACGATTTCGGTGAACTGGGCTGGTTCAAGCGTCGAATAAGTCAATAGGGTCAGCCACCACATCCGGTGGCGATTCGCAACTCTGACGGATCGGGAGCATATGGCGTCAGTCGCAGTTCAATCCGGTTTG
>CAZSJB010000381.1:0-3518 GCA_964606625.1 uncultured Tepidisphaeraceae bacterium
AGCGCGCTTGACTGGGGGTCAAGAGGTCGCAGGTTCAAATCCTGTCGCCCCGATTCAGGTCAGAAACAGGCCCTTCGATAGCCATCGAAGGGCCTGTTTTATTTTTGGTTTTCATCTCCTCAAAACTGACTGCCACGTTGAATCTGCCTCGCATTGGCTGCGCTTGATTGTCATCGCATTGATTTGACAATTACCTACCGGAATCAGTGCCGTTACGCTACAGATTTTCGCAGCGAGGTGAAGTGAGCGTCATGTGGCAGAAAATCGTCTTGTGGCTGTTTGCGATCAATCTCGGCATCGCGTTTGGTGCGGGGATCTATGAAGCCAGGGTGGTCATTCCTCAGTGGAAGCACCTGCCTCCCAGTCAATGGCCCAATACCGGTCTGCTGTTCTGGGTTTACGTGACCACCGTTCCCCTGACCCTGCTCACCCTCATCAGCCTTATCGCTGCCTGGTTGCTGCCCCATGGACCGATGCGGATCTGGTATCTCACAGCCGTTAGTATCGTGATCGTCGAGCGGGTGGCCACCTTTTCCTACTTCATTCCGACCATGGTGCGACTAATGGGCTCAAACGACACGTCTACCGATGAGATCACCACCGCACTGTCTCAATTGTTAATGTTTAACCATGGGCGACACGTGCTTTCCCTGGGCGGTTGGCTGGCAGCTTTGCGGGCCCTTTCCCTGTCATAGACGGCAGGCAAACATCGGTTGAGAGTCTCGCCTTTTGAGCGATCTCAGGAATCTTTCAGCCCCATATCTTGGGGCTTATTTTTGCGATAAATTTATCATAGAATGTTTATCTTATGAATTATTTATGATGAAATTTATATTTTTATTGATTGTTATAACAATTTGTACTAACTTGTGTCTCGATGGCAAAGGTGCGCGAAAAGTACCTTCTCGTTGCTGAGCGCCTGTCTCACCGGATTCGGGCGGGTGACTATCATGTGCATGGCGTGCCTTCCGAGCGAGAATTGGCGCTTCAGGTGGGTGTCAGCCATGCCACCCTTCGCAAGTCGATTCAGGTATTGCTGGATGCGGGATTGTTGATCCGCCAGCCCAATGGGCGGCTGGCTGTTGCAGAGGCCACTGGCGAAGGCAGGTCCCAAAAGCAGATTGCGTTACTCTGCCCCGCTTGGGAATCCAGCGAAGTCAATTTCTGGAATATTGGCTTGTCGCAGTTGCGCGAGCGGTACGGGTTCGGGTTGCGCATGGTGCATTACACCCATGCGGATGACCCGATTGTCCGCACCACCATCAGCCAATTCGATGCCACTTTCTTCCTGCCTCCCGGTGAACCGACCGAACAACACGCTGAGGAATTGCTGAAGCTGGGCAAACCGCTGATCATCCTGAATAACGACTGGACGCCGTGGGGCATCCGCTCGCTGCGGATGCTGCCGCCGGTTTTCATCCAGCGGTTGCTGGATCATCTGGCATCGCTGGGGCATCAGCGGCTGGCATGCTTCAACGTCCAGCCAAAGGGGTCGGTCATCACCCAATGGATTCGCCAATGGGAGCTGTGGTGCGCAGCCAATAATCTCAAAGGGGAGTTAATCGATGAACCAGTCCGCCCGCATACCGACACGCTCGCGGCTGCGTATCGCCTGATGGATCAACGCATCCGCGAAGGCCGCTTGAATTGCACGGGCATGCTCTGCCTGACCGAAACCGCCGCCTTGGGCACAGCGCGGGCTGTGCTCGACCATGGTATGCGACTGGGCGAAGACATCGCGATCTGCACGGTCGGATCGCAGCGATGCGAATACCTGCCCATCACGTTCACCACACTTGCCGAACCAGATCCCAAACCCTACCTGGCCGCTTGCCTGGAATGGGCCTTGGGGGAGCCCGGGACGCAGTGGCACGGCCCGCTCCTGGTCGAACCCTCCGATACGCAGGTCATCGTTCGACAGTCCACCGTTCCGGACATTGATCAAAAACAAATGCCTCAACGGGCGCGCAATCTAGAGGCGTCATCTCTGGAAGAAGCATCGCCCTGAATACCCATATCAGCATGAGGAACCCGCTATGCTCCACACAGTCATTCGCCGTAGCTTGGCCTGCACCCGGGTGCTGGGACTTACCCTGATGACCTCCACCGCTCTGGCACAATCCCCCCTTGCTGAGCCCGGCATACCGCAGTCGCTGGGCGTGCAGTTGAAAAGCCATAACTTCACCACGCAGACGATCGACACGGTGAACGAGGCCGGCTTTACCATCATCCGGCGCGGGATCTACTGGGATCAGGTGGAGAAGGAAAAAGGCGTGTATGACTTCTCGGCGTTCGACGAGCAGTTTGATCATGCACGGCAGCGCGGCGTGCGTATCGTCGCCTGCCTGTTCAACGTCCACAAAATGTACGAGGACAACGGCCGCGGCGGCATCCAAACACAGGCAGGCCGAGAAGGGTTTGCTGCTTTCGCGGCGGCGACAGCAAAGCACTACAAGGATTACGACATTCTGTGGGAGATCTGGAACGAGCCCAACGTCCGCACGTTCTGGCGGCATGACGGCCAGCACAACTCCGATGAGTTTGCCCAAGAATACACCGACCTGGTCAAGACGGTCGTCCCCGCAATGCTCCAAGCCAATCCGGACGCCTTCATCATGGCGGGATCCGTCTCCAACTACTGGCAGCCAAGCTATGAATGGACCGAAGCCTGCTTCCGGAAAGGCATCCTGCAAACTGGTATCCGCGCCTGGTCGGTTCATCCGTATGGCGTGCGCACGCCCGAAGAGTTTGCCATCGGTCACACCAGAACGCGCGAATTGCTGAAACAGTACGGCGCACCCGATCTGCCGATCCTCAACACCGAGCGTGGCTTTGCGATCCAGAAACCGCAGGGTGAGCTCGAACAGGAAGGCTGGTCCGGCGGCGAGCTGGCGCGCCTGCGCGACTACCAGGCGGCCCACTATGTGCGGCAGTTCATGGTCGATCAGCTTCATGATGTGCGGTTCACGGTCTGGTATGAGTGGGACGGCGATGAGTTCGGCATTGTTGCCCAGAAAGGCAACGAGGAGCCGCGTCCCATCTTGACGGCGGCGCGCTTCCTGGCCGATCACCTGGCGGGCTATCGGCTTGAGCGCCGAATTGAAACCGACAATCCGCAGGATTATCTGCTGCTGTGGCAGGACGGCTCAGGCAACCGCAAGCTGGTCGCTTGGACCACTCCGCCAGCGGGCGGTTCGCCGGATGAGGCGCGGCCGCATGGTGTCATGATTGAAACCTCGCCAGCCGGCCGTTTCGAAATCGCTGATCTCTACGGCAACACCACCGCCATCGATCAGCTCAAGTTGACGCTGACCTACGCGCCGCAGTACGTCACCCTGCCCGCGAGTGTCCAACTGGGCAAGATCACCACCGAAGCGCCTGCTCCCCTGCCCACCCAGGCCACTCCCGCCCCCGAGGGTCAGGCTATCGCCGTTTTTGACGATCCCGACGCATGGCAATTTGAGAAAAACACCGGGGAAGGCTCGTTCACGGTCCAAGGCCAGGGTTCGGATGCCATC
>CAZSJB010000382.1:0-3488 GCA_964606625.1 uncultured Tepidisphaeraceae bacterium
TGTGCCTGATGGCGCAAACCCCTGATTTTCCAAGGGGTTCCACTCCTTACGAGATCATACAAGTTAGGGGGATGGGCGGTGAGGGACTCGAACCCCCGACATCCTCGGTGTAAGCGAGGCGCTCTGGCCAACTGAGCTAACCGCCCTAGGGTGTGGCTGGCACAGGTTGTATAGGGTACGGGGGTTTGGGCTGCGCGTCAAAGGCGTTGCGGTAAAGGTTCGTTTGAAGGATGGTGGTCTTCCTCCAGATCCTCCGTGGGAAGAACGCGGAGGATTTCCTGGATAGAGGTTTCACCGCGGGCGACTTTCAGCAGGGCGGCTTGGCGGACAGTCAGGACTTCGTCGCGGTGTGCCTGTTCGCGGAGGCGACGGATCGGCTGGGATTGTGCGATCAATTCGCGCAAAGCCGGTGTAACGGTCAAGACTTCGAAAATGCCAGTGCGCTGGGCATATCCGGTGCGATGACAATGATCACAGCCGCCAGCCGCGTAGAGTGATTTGCCTTCATCCTCCTTCAGCCAGGGTTTGACTTCCTCAAAAGTACACGGAGCGTGGCTGACGTCGAACGACACACGGCATTGGGGGCAGAGCGTACGAACGAGGCGCTGGCTGACTGCGCCGCGGAGCGAGCTTGCCAGGAATTGCGGGTGGATGCCGTATCCGCGCATGGATTGCAACGCCGCAATTGCGCTGGTGGCATGAACAGTTGCGAGCACCATCACGCCGCTGTTGGCAGCCCGAACGGCGATCCGAGCGGTTTCTGGATCGCGCACCTCGCCAATCATGATGACATCCGGCGACTGCCGCAGCACGCTTCGCAACAGTTCCGCGAAGTGCAGATCGATCAGGGGATTGATCTGACTTTGCCGCAAGCCTTCAACGGCATATTCAATTGGATCTTCAATGGTATGGATCTTGCGATGGCCGTCGTTCAGGTGGATCAGCGAAGCATAGAGCGTGACGGTTTTGCCGGTTCCGGTTGGTCCGGCGATAAGGATCAGCCCCCCGGGGCTGGCGAGCATCTGCAGATAGGCTTCGTATTGCTCAGGTGTGAAGCCCAGGCTGTCCAGTTGCCGCAGGTTGGTTTCACGAACGAGCAGGCGCATTGCCAGGTCTTCGCCGTAGAGCGTGGGGATGATGCTGATGCGCGCATCGACACTGAGATCCTCGCTGGTCTGATACAGCAGGCGGCCATCGGCAGGGTGACGGCGATCGCCGGCATCCATTCCCGCCAGGGAGCGAATATGGCTGATGTAGCGGCGCCCCTGGTCGGAGGTCAAAACGGCGATGGGGCGGATCAGTCCCATGTGGCGGATGCGGACAGCGACATGCTGCTCATTGGGCAGGAAGAACAGGTCGCTGGCATGCAGTTCAACCGCATAGTCCAGTAGCTGAGCTACACCGCGCTCGGGCGGCTGGTTGGTGATGTCCAGCAGCTTGATATCGCATTCGTTGGTCACTTGGATCCTCCGCGCAACAGCGCATTGCCAGCCTCGGCATCGGGAACAATGTCGATCAGGCGATCAACGTGGAGTATCTCGAGTACGCGCCGGACCGACGGACGAATGGAGTGGAGTACGATACCCCCGCCGTGCCGGGTGATTTTCTCATGAGTTGTAATCAGCCAGCCCACAGCGGCTGAGTCGATCTGGGTGGTCTGGGACAGATCGATCAGCAGGCGGTTTTCTGGCCAGTTGTCACCCAGCAGGTGATGCAGCAGATTCTGGTTATTCGCCGCCTGGATGTGTTGCAGGGTGATGTCACCCTCGGATGCCACATGGACAATTCCGTCTGGCTCAATCCTGGCAACTCGCAGGCTCATTTTGACAGGCTCCTCGACAGGAAAACGCACGGGCGAGCATTGCGAAGGGTGGAACAGTGCCTGGCGGAAATCGACATGCCTTGCCAGGGTAGGCTCAATGCGCGCCTGTACGCTAAAACAACAAGGTTGATTTCATCATAAGCACTTGCACAGCAGCGGCATAGCCTCAAATGGATGGGATCGACGTGTAGGGGGCTGATGCCCTTGAGGAGAATAAGCAGATTTGGGGCGAAGGGGTGATTTAGCGGGTCAAGCCGCGTTCACCCCCCGTGCCGAAGGCGGGAGCCAGACCATACGGCACCAGACTGACATTGATGCCGCCCAGGTCATCTACGTCGTCGTAATAGATGCGGACGGCTGCATGGAAGCGGTCAAATCGGCGGATGATCGTTCCGCTGGCGGAGACGCGATCGTCGTCGCTATCCAGCCCGAAGCTGGCGCTGACGGCGACCATGTACTTGGGAGTAAGCTCATAGGCTGCCGCCAGCGTAGCAATGGTTGATTCAATCTCGCCGATGTATCGAATTCCCACGAAATAGCTCAGGCGCAGCTCACGCCGAACCGCGTATCCCAGCGACGCGGTTGCCAGTTCGCTTTCATCGAGATTGTAGGATACGCCGCCGAGAATAGCGGTTGTGTCGCTGATGCGCCACGTGGCGTCGGCATCGAGGCTGTTGCGCGGAATAGAGGCTTCGGGGATGGTCGAGAAGAACAGCCCCCGGAACGCCTGCGGATCCGTGAAGATGTCGTCGGGCTTGTTGCTGTAAAACGTAGCAAACAGGTCGAGTGTCAGGAAGTCGACGCTGCGCCAGCGTCCCGGCCCGCCGCGCTTGGTCTGCCACCGCTGCCGGACGCCAACCTGGGCAGCCGAGATGTCATGTACGCGATCGGTCTGCTCATCAAAGATGAAGATTTCATTGGCATCGACGGAGGCAGCGCTGGTGAACAGGTGGACTTCGGGTTCGATCACATGACGTACGCGATGGATGTCGAACAGCCGGCTTTGGATAGCATCGTCAATCCCAAAGAAGGCTGTGGTCAGTCGAATACCCGCGCCGGCGAGAACGCGATTTTCGCGGTCGTCGGTGGGGGAATCGGAATAGAAGGTGTACCGGCCCATGACGTAAGGCACAACCTTCACGCGATCGATTGCGAAGGGATAGTCGATCTGCTGGCGGAAATCGGCTCGGTAGACGGTGTCGTCGGTGATGCCGGTCTGGCCCAATGACGGCAAGCCGGGCTGCAGAGCAGGATAATAGCCTTGTTCTATCAATGAGGCATCGCTCTGCTGAAACTTGAGGGCGGATGCTGTGTTCCGGCTAAAGAAGGTGAACGTGTCACTGGCGAAGCTGTCCCCAATGCGATGATAGCCGATCTCAGGGAGTCGTTCGATTTCGAACTGTTCCTGGACCAGATCGCTGGTGGTGACGATGTCGTTCGGCTGGACGGATGCGAGGAAGGTCAGGGCTTCGGTGTTCCGCTGTCGCTTGAGGTACAACGACAGATCATGCTCCTGATTTTGCTGCCATTCCTCCCGGAACCACTGTTCGAGGAAGTTGGCATCGCTGACCCATCCAGCCCGTGCCTGGAGTTGCCAGTCATCCGGGAAAAAGTGCTGATGCTGCCAGAGCGCTCGCCCACGGAAGGCGTCTTCGGGCTCCTGGTC
>CAZSJB010000383.1:0-908 GCA_964606625.1 uncultured Tepidisphaeraceae bacterium
GGCCGTCAACGATCTTCATCGCAGTTGGAGCGACTCGCCCTCAAACGTAATCCCCAGCGAAGGAATCTCCACAGCCTTGCGATCCCCTTGCTTCGACACCCGGCCGGCTTGCCAGGCGCGATGCCCCGTGCGGTCGGCGATCCCCAGGCACGCATCCACGTGCTCTTCAGCAACATACACGGCAAACCCGACACCCATGTTGAACGTCGCGTACATCTCGCGCTGTTCAATCGGACCGCTGCGCATGAGGAAATCAAAAATCGGCGGTGGCTGACCAATATCCTCAATCGTATAGACAAACGGCTCGGCCAGCCGCATGAGCTTTCGCCAGCCGTGGCCCGTCACATGGGCGACGTAATGCAGCGGAATATCGGCCCGCTGGCATTCGGCGACAAAATCGACGTAAATCACGGAGGGGTCGAGCAGGGCCTCGCCGTACGGTCGGCCGTCGCTGATCGGCGTGAGATACCCTTGGGGCAGCTTGTCGGCGATCGCGCGGCAGAGTGTCAGGCCGTTGGTCTGGACGCCACTGCTCGCCAGGAAGACGATCGCATCGCCGTCCTGCACATTGCCGACAATTCGGTGCGACTTGGGGCGGATGCGGCCGATGGCTGATCCGGCCAGCACGATGGTCTCGGCATGCACGATGCCCTTGAGCGCCGGGGTTTCCCCGCCGCCCCAGACGGCTCCGGCGCGCCGGCAGCCTTCTGCAAACCCGGCTGCCAGATCTTCGGCACGCTGCTGGTGCTCAAACCACGCCGCATCTCCCACGGCTGCGTGCATCGCGACGCTGATCGGGAGCGCGCCGGTGGTGATCAGGTCGTTGACGATGGTGGCGACGGTGTCGATGCCGATTTCCCGGTAAAACGATCGTCCGGTAAGTTTCAGCATCGCGTCAGCGATGAGAT
>CAZSJB010000383.1:918-3471 GCA_964606625.1 uncultured Tepidisphaeraceae bacterium
CTTGGTTCCCAGCCCTTCCTCGACGTGCGCGAGGTATTCCTCGGGCGTCTCCAGGAGGTAGGCGCTTTCACCGCGTATTCCGGCGGGCTCGCTGATGCCATGCTCTGCCAGCGCACTGGTGGTCTGTGCGGCCGCCCGCTGGCAGGCACGTTTAAACGCATCCAGCGGTCCATAATCCACCCCCGATTGCTCGTAAGTCACTGAACCCATGATGCAGCGTTTGTAGACGCGCGCCCCTCGCAGGTCAAACCGGTTGCACGGAACCGGCAGGGTTCCCGCCCGGAAAGCAGCCTGTACCCCTGTTCCAGGTCCTACAATCGGACCATGGTGACAGGGCTGCTGAAACTTGTATTCGCCATCGGCGTCGAGTCTACTGACGCTCGTTTCAAGGAGTGCTGAATTATGTCGGTAAGCTGGATCGCCATTTTGACCCTGATGCTTTCCTCCGGCCTCGGCAGCGGCGGGGGAAACGAACTGATCTTCTATATCCCGATCGACGAGTACTGGAAGTCGAAGGGAGTGGAGATTTCCGTTGAGTCAATGGCGGAAGAACTGAAGTTTCCGCAACAAGCAAATATCGATGCCTTGCTGCGAGCACTGGGATCGGAAGATGCAGCCGAGCGAGCCAGAGCCTCCGAGCAGATCGAAAAGCTCGGCCTGGCGGCGATTAGTGGGCTGGAATGGGCAACCAATTCACCCGATCCCGCCATTGCCAATGAAGCCAAGGCCCTGTTGACGCGCATTCGCCGGGCTGCGCATGCCACGCAGATTCGCCGTCTGATGGCAATTCGCACGCTGGGGCGGATGAAAGACCCCGCCGGAATCGACATCCTGGCGCCCCTGATCGATTCACGGGAGCAGTTCATCGCTCGTCATGCCCGGATCGCCACAGCCCAGATCCGCGGCGAACTGTATACGATCCCGACCCTGGCGGCAGAACTGATGGACCAGGACCTGTTCCTGCTGCCCCGGGATGTGGCTCTGGTCGGGCAGGCCAGCCTCGGCGAGGGCAGGCCCCTGGGGTTAAATGACCTGCTGAATCAGATTCCCCCGGAGATGCAGGTGGATCCCCAGATGGTCCGGGATCAGTTGATTGAGCAGCTTCTGCCGATTGCCGAGCGCATCGGCAATGTCCGGCTGGACGCGATGACGTTCGGCCTCAGCGAACAGATCGGCCACAATATCGGGTACATCGTGCTGGTGGCGCGGGGCGAGTTCGATGCCGGGGCGATCACGGCACTGCTGCGCGAGCAGCTTCCTGCGGATCAGGTTGCGCACATCCAGGAGGTGGAAGTATTCCGTCCGGATCCGGAGGTAGGGCTCTTTTTCCCCTCCAATGAGCGCGCGGTGCTGGTGGTGGGGCCGCGCAATGGGCAGTTGCCGGTGGAAGCGATGGCCAATGCGATCAAGACCGGCCAGGGCGAGCTGAAAACCAATGAGCCGATGAACCAGCTTCTGGCCGGCATCGACCGTACCCAGCCGCTGTGGGCGGCGATGCGCGTTACCGATACCTATCGCCAGGCGCCGGTCATCAAGGCATTTGACTGGATCCGCGTGGTGGGGCGGCATGAGGAGGGTCACGCCCTGCTGGAAATGACGGCTGAGGGGTCAAACGAACAAGAGGTGCAACAGGCGGTGCGGGAACTGGAAGGCCACATCCAGACCGCCATCACCGAGATGGAGCCGATGCTCCCGCATCTGCCGATGCTCGAACCTTATCATGCCTTCTTCAAGAGCATGCGGTTCGAAACCGACGGCACCCGCGCAAAGATCACGGGGACTTTGCCAACCACCAGCCCCGTGGGGCTGCTGTTCCCGATGTTCGGTCTGCGGCCCGTCATGGAAGTCGAGGCGCAGGTGAGAGAGATGCCGAATGCTGGCCAACCCGTTGAATAATCCGCAAGCCGTGTAACAGAATGATCCAGCTCGCTTTTTCGACCAACGCATTCAAGAAGAACACTCTTGAAGAGGCCATCGATGCCATCGCCGACATCGGCTATCGTGGCGTCGAGATCATGGCCGATGTGCCGCATGCGTATCCGCCGCACCTTGACGAAGTGCGCCTTGAGCGCCTTAAGCAGCAGATCAGTCGCCGCGGGCTGACGGTCAGTAACGTCAACGCCTTTACCCTTTTTGCGCTGGGCGATACCTATCATCCCACCTGGATCGATGACGACCCTGCCAAGCGTGAACAACGCATCCTGCACACGCTGAATTGCCTTGATCTCACCAGTGCCTTCAACGCGCGCACGATGAGCCTTCAGCCGGGGGGACCGATGATCGGCACAACCATCACCCGTCAGCAGGCGGGGGAGCGATTCGCCGAAGGCATCCGTCGCATTCTGCCCAAAGCGAAGCAGCATGGGATCATCCTCGCGATCGAGCCGGAACCGGGCCTGTTCATCGAAACGGCTGAGGAGTACATCGCGTTCAAGCGGGAGTATTTCGCCAACGAGCCCCTGGTGCGGATGAACTGTGATATCGGCCATCTGTACTGTGTCGGCGAAGACCCAGCCGGGGTGATCCGCCAATACCCCGACGAAATCGCCCACG
>CAZSJB010000384.1:0-3466 GCA_964606625.1 uncultured Tepidisphaeraceae bacterium
ACGCTTTACATCCCGGCGGCGCGGCGACCGATAATCAGTCGTCGCGCCGCCGGGGCATGCGCGGGATGCTTATAGGTCGTTCTGTAATCTCCGCCACTAACCCCTTCCCTCGTTCGCGTCGATAGATTCATCAGACATCTACTGTCTTTGCCAGTTTCGCATGAAAGGTCCATCCCGAGTCGCCGCATGAATGAGTCGCTCGTCAATCAGATTCGACAGTGTCCTTCACTGCCGTCGTTGCCGAGCATCGCCATGCAGGTGCTTGAACTGGCACAGAAAGAAACTGTCGACATTCCGGAAATCGCCCGGATCATCTCCAAAGATCCTGCGCTGTCCGGTAAGATTCTTCGCACCGTCAACTCCAGCTTTTATGGACGCAGCCAGTCGATCAGCACCATCAGCCATGCACTGGTCATCCTGGGCCTACAGAGCGTCAAAACGCTGGTGCTGGGATTCTCGCTGGTCACCAATCTCAAGAAGACCCAAAGCAAGGGCTTTGATCACCTGACCTACTGGCGGCGAAGTATTTATGCCGCAACGGCAGCCCGCACCATCGCCAGCCGTGCCTCTGTCGTTCAGCAGGAGGAATGCTTCCTTGCCGCCCTCTTGATGGACATCGGCATGCTCGTGCTCGACCAGGTGCTGGGCGAAGAGTATGGGCAGGTGCATGAACAAACGTCCGAACATGCCGCCCTTACCGCGGTCGAGGATGCAGTGCTGGGCATCAACCACGCCCAGGTTGCCGGCATCCTGGCTGAGGAATGGAAGTTGCCGCCGGTACTCAGCGAGCCGATGGCACATCATCATGATCCGACAAAAGTGGCCGATCCCAGTGCCCGCAAACTGGCGGATGTGGTCTATCTGGCCAGTGCCTGCGCGGACGTGTTCGTCCGGGAGAACGCCGCCGAAGCCATCACCAGTGTCCGCAAGCTCTGCCAGGAGCTTTATCAATGGAGTGAAGATGAGTGCGACGCAATGCTCGAGGAAATCGGCACGCGCACGCGAGAAGTCGCTCCTCTTTTTGAGATCAATCTCGGGTCAGGCAGCAGCTATGAAGCCATTCTGAAAAAAGCCAATGAGGCACTGGTCGATCTGACGCTCCGCTCCCAGCAGCAAGCCACCACCCTGCAGGAACAGAACATCAAACTCCAGGAACAGGCCTTTACCGATTGCCTGACCGGGCTGGCCAATCGGGGCCGCTTGGATGAGTTCCTGGCCGAGCAGTTTGCGCTGTGCTACGCGACGCGCAAACCTTTGTCGCTGCTGATCCTGGATCTGGACAGGTTCAAGTGGATCAACGATACCCACGGCCATCAGGTGGGCGATGCAGTATTACGGTTTGTCGGAGGGCTGCTGCGAACTGCTGCGCGCGAACGCGACTTGGCTGCCCGATACGGAGGTGAAGAACTGGCGCTGGTGCTGCCCGAAACCCCGCGCGTCAAGGCATCAGCCATCGCCGATACCATCTGCCGGGCGATTGCCGTCAAAAAGGTGCGGTGCGGGAAAACCGTCCTGGCTGTTTCGGCAAGCATCGGTGTGGCAACTTTCGAGCCCGACGGCATGCTCCAGTCCGCTACCCATCTCATCAAGGCTGCAGACATGGCCGTTTATGCAGCCAAGCACGCCGGACGCAACTGCGTGCGTGTCTTCAATATGCGTAACTGCTCTGCCGCGATTGCCCGCCTTAAGGTCCCCTGTCACCCCCTCCGACAAGCCTGATTGACCCATCACCCCTCGTCATTGAAAATCGCCCCTCTGATCGGCCGAATGCCGGTACTGGATAACAGCGAGGAAATGGATGTCCGACAAGGCAGCTGATCCAATGGCGGTACAAACGGAACAAGCGACGCATGCTGCGCCGGTCTCCACAGCCCCAACGCGCAGTTTTGTCTCCCACGCCAAACTCATCGGAGCACTGACACTCATCAGTCGCATCCTGGGGATGGCGCGCGAAAGCGTCGCGGCGGCCTTTTTCGGACCGGCAGGATGGTCGGCCTTTACCGTCGCCTTCACGATTCCGAACCTGTTTCGCAAGCTTTTTGGGGAGGGCGCCCTGTCGGCTGCGTTTATCCCGCTGTATGCACAGGCGGTAAAAAAGCAGGAATCAGCAGCCGCAGATCAACAGTACAGCGCCGCGGAGTTTGCCAATGCCAGCGTCAATCTGCTGGTGGCAATCCTGGTGGTGCTGACGATCCTGGGCGAACTGATACTGCTGGCAATCGGACTTTGGTGGCCAATGCCGGCAGAAAAGCTGCTGGCTGTGAAGCTGACAGCCATCATGCTGCCCTATGTGCTGCTGGTGTGCGGAACGGCATTTCTCGGATCGATCCTCCAGGTGCACAAGCGTTTTGGCGCTGTTGCAGCGGTTCCGATTCTGCTGAATCTGTCGCTGATTGTTGCGATCGTCCTGGCTGCCCAGTTTCTGGATCTTTCTTCCGATGCCGGTCAGACACGTGGGGTGATCTGGTTGAGCGTGTCTGTCCTGATCGCTGGCGTGTTGCAGGTGCTGGCGCTGGTGCCGTCGCTGCGAGCGGTAGGGTTCCGGTTCCGTCCGGTGCTGCACTTCTGGACGCCCCCGATCCAGCGCATGCTGAAGATGAGCGTCCCGGTGGCAATCGGAGCCGGGGTGTTACAACTTTCAGTAATGATCGACCGCGGGCTGGCATGGTTCCTGGCAGCTCCCGAAGGCGATACGCATTTTTCCCTGTTGGGGATGACGCTGCGTTACCCGCTGATCGAAGGTGCCGCCGCCCGCCTCAACTGGGCTCAATATCTCTACCAGTTTCCCCTGGGCGTCTTTGCGATCGCCCTGGCGACGGCGATCTTTCCCAGCCTGTCGGATGATGCACTGGAGACCGACCGTGAACGGTTCCGCCAGGTGTTGCGTCATGGCATCGAAGCAGCTCTCTTCATTGGATTGCCGGCGAGCATCGGATTGATCCTCGTACGCGAACCGGCTGTGGCGCTGCTGTTTGAGCGGGGTAACTTCACCTCCGAAGATACTTACTGGGTCGCGCTGGCAACCGGATTTTACGCAGCCGCGATATGGGCCTTCAGTCTCCAGCAGATCCTCAATCGCGCCTATTACGCCTTGCACGATACGCTGACGCCACTGGTGCTGAGCATTGTGACATTGGTCGTCAACCTGGTCGTGGAATTGCCCCTGATGTGGACGGGCCTGCGTGAAGCGGGCATGGCGGCTGGCACAGCGGTCAGCTTCAGTCTCCAGGCAATCGTGATGATCTACCTGCTCAGCCGGCGCGTCGGGGGAATGGGGCTGCGCACCAGCATCGCACCGATAACCAAAATGATCGTCGCATCAGGGGTCATGCTTGCGGTCTGCCTGATCGTGCCGCAGATCCCCGGGTATCCTGAAGGCACAACAAAGCTCGACCGTGCAATGCAATTGGTGGTGATCGTCGCGGCGGGCAGCCTCAGTTACTTCGGTGCATGCGCCGCCATGGGG
>CAZSJB010000385.1:0-3457 GCA_964606625.1 uncultured Tepidisphaeraceae bacterium
AATGCGCGTGATGTTTATGGTGGTGGCCGGGGTGTTTCTTGTGGATGATTACCTTTCCCGGAAACCAGTAGTAATACCGGGGCACAGCCGGCCAGTAGCCGCTGGTGATGGGAGGCGGATAGCCCCAGTTTAACGACATTCCGTAGTAACCGCCGGGATGCGGATAGGCATAGCCATAGGCGTAGTTGGTGTAGCGTGGCTGCTCGTAAAGAAGTGGCTGCGCTTGGCGCACGCCGCCAGCGCGGACGGCTTCCTGGAGGGTGGACCCCTCGTAGGAGCTGATGCGAACAGGTCCGCTGGGGTCCAAGGGGCGATGCTCGAGTTGTGGCGAATCGGTTGCAGGCGTATCGGGCGATGACGGATCAACGGCTGTGCGAAGGACACGCTTGGCCTGGGATGCCAGTGAATCCTGCATGCCAAAGAAGTCGCGCACGCTGCCCGTTGCCTTCAATCCACCCATCACCTCGCCGGTTTCGACGGCAATGATCTGTCCCGTGATCCGCAACTGCGGGTCGAGCAGTTGATATCCCCCGATTACGACATAATCCGCACCCGCCTGGAGTGCAGCCTGCCGGGCGCGTTCGGCATCACTGGTGGTTCGGGTGCCGACGGACGGCTGAAACATCCGCAACTGCGACAGTTCCGCGACGATGCTTTGGCTGATCGCTTGGCCCATCCACGGCTGGGATGGATTGGCGCTGATCTCTTCAAACGGCAGCACCAGGACCGAGCGCGTACCGTCCACGGCCTGCACCGGTCCAGCCGCCATCAGACCGGTGATCAGCGCGACAATAAGGTATTTCCATCCCATGACTTCACTCACTTCCTCTATCTGAATTATAGTCCAACTGAATTGAAGAGGGACGTGGATTGTGGATTTTCACTTTCCATCGATCACCCAGTACCCCCATTTCGAAGGAGTATTCAAAATGCTGCTGGCAGAATTGAGTATCTGGCCGATGGACAAGGGCGAATCCGTGGGGCAGTACGTTGCCCGGTGCCTGGACATCATTGATCAATCCGGCTTGGCGTATCGTTTAGGGCCGTTGGGTACGACGATCGAAGGGGAGTGGGAGCAAGTGATGGCGGTTGTCACCCGCTGCTATGAGGCCCTGGCGGCCGATTGCAACCGGATCACCGCGACACTGAAGCTGGACTGGCGCAAAGGCCAATCCGGCCGCATCGATGCCAAGGTCAAGAGTGTGGAAGATCGTCTGGGACGTAAGCTGGCAACCTGAAAGCCTCTCCGCCGATGTTTGGCGCGACCCTGTTCGGCGCCTGCGACACCTGGCGGTATGATCTGCACCCATGCTTCAGATCACGACCGATCCTGTCATTCCTGCCAGGCCGGATGACCGTCCGTTTGTGCAGACGGTACGTCTGACCGATGCGGGTAAACCCATCGCCTATGGCTATTGGCATGCCAGCCCAACGCGGCTGGGGGCGATCCAGATTATCGATGTTTACGTCGAAAAACCGCATCGCCGCAAGGGAATGGGACGACATCTGCTGGAGGCAATCCTGGAACAGGCTGTCGAATATCACCGTCGCCAGCGGCGGACGCTGCGCCAGATCTGGTTCCCCGTCGCCCAGAAGCGCGAAATCGGTGCTCGCGCCTTCCTGGCGGAACACAATTTCCATCATGTTGCGACGATTACGGAGATGCTCCGGGATGAAGACATCCTGATTTTCAAGCGATCGCTGGACTGAACCGAAACAATTGACAGACCGACTGGTCGCGGCCAGACTGTGTGCCATTCAACCACCCCGGGGCGGGTGGTACTGCCGGGCACTTCTACATTACACGAAGGAACGAGATCCCCATGATCCTCACCAAGCACGAAAACGTCACGTTTACCAACCAGACCGTCTACGTCAGCGGCCAGGCGTTTATCAAGTGTACGTTTGTCGGCTGTACTCTGGTGCTCCGGGAAAATATCTATCATCTGGATGGCTGCCGGTTTGATCGCTGCAACTGGCATATTGACCGCACCATCATGTGGGGCAGCCCTGAATCGCTGCGCGACATCAAGTCGCTGGTGGACATGCTCGAAAAGGATCAGCAGCGTCAACAGGAAGCGCTGAAAAACCAGCAGCAACAACAGCAGGGCGGTACCAGCGAGCAGAATCCCGCCTCCTCCGCGAATAGCTGATTGCCTGGCTCAGGCAGTCCTTGCCGAGGTATGAACTTTACGCGCCAATATCTCCTCCCGTTGATCATGGGGGTCGTTCTCCTCTGGATAGCGACTGTGCCGGTGATCGCACTTCAGCCCGATGAGTTGCTGCTGATCACCAACAGTAACATGCCCGAGGGGCGCGAACTGGCCGAAGTATACGCTCGCCACCGGGGGGTCCCCGAAGGGCGCATTCTCCAACTCCCCCTGCCCAAAGGGGAGACGATGAGCGCCGAAGCCTACCATCGGCAAGTCGTCCCGGCTGTGCGGGACTATCTTCAGGCGCAGGGGCTGAAAGACCAGGTCAAGTGCCTAGTGACCTTTTACGGTGTGCCGCTTCGGATCGCTGCACGCAGGCTGGACGAAGACGCGCAAGCCGAGCTGCGCTCACTAAAAGAGCAACAAGAGCAACTGCTTCTCCAGGTGCAGAAAGTCGTCGCTGAACTCGAACAACTCGCATCCCGGGTCAATGATGCATTCAAGCCACCCCCGCGTCAGCCGGCGGACAATGTCGCCGTGCTTGCGCGGCGCGCCGATGTTGCCATGCGCCAGATCGAAGCAGGTCTGGCCAACCAGCCCCCCGAAGTCCGCCAACCCGTCATCCAGGAGGTGGTGCGTACCGTGGAGCTTCTCCTGGGACCAGCAGGGGTTCTGGAGCGGGTGCAGGTCAATCCCCATGCCGATCCCGATGCACCCGGCGCCGCTCAATTCGCGGAAATGAAGCAAGCCGTCGAGGCTGCCAGTCAGCGGCTTCAGCAGCTTCAAGCCGAGCAGCAGGAGCCCCAGGCCCGAGCTGAAACCCGCGAACTGGCTGCCCGGTACTTTGGGCTGCTCAACACGGCCCAGATTGTCGCCGCACATATCGCGATCCTCGATGCCGAGCAGACCGCAGCCGCCTTTGACAGCGAACTGGCACTGCTCTGGTGGGATAACTATCCCAAGTCCCGCTGGGTATTTAACCCGCTGCATTACGCAGTGACACCCGAACAGGCGGCGCAAGCACCGCCCACCCTCATGACCAGCCGCATTGATGCGCCCACCCCCGACATCGCCCATCGGGTCATCATCGACACCATCGAAACCGAGCAGGAGGGGCTATCCGGCAACGTCGGCATCGATATTGGTGGATCGTTTACACTGGGGCCCAAGTCCGGCCCCAACCAGTATCGCGTCTGGGACGATCACCTGCGCTCTTTCGCCCGGCTGGTCGAAAATCACACCGATTTCAAGCTGATCATGGACCAGGCTGCGGGCGTGTTTACGCCCGGCACGGTGCCCAACTG
>CAZSJB010000386.1:0-3456 GCA_964606625.1 uncultured Tepidisphaeraceae bacterium
GCAGCAGCGCGTAGCCATTGCCCGCGCGTTTGCCAACGATCCCTCGATCATCCTCGCGGACGAGCCCACCGGAAACCTCGACCTCAACACCGGCAAGCTGATCATCGAGCTGCTGCGCGACCTGAACAAGGAAAAGGGCGTGACGATCATCAGTGCCACCCACGACCACAAGATGCTGGCGGTGTCCGACCGCATCATCTGGATCCGTGACGGTCGCGTGGACAAGATCCAGAACCGCGAAGACCTCAAGATCGAGGTCGGTACTATCGAAGGCGCTGGCGGCGAGGAAATGCACTGACCCGGGCGATGCACGACAGATTGGTGTCACAGGCGCCACTGCCCCTGCAGCAGGAGATGCCAGCCCACCGCGGTGGGATGACCATGCTGCTGGGCAGTGTGATTTTTGCTGCGCTGGCGATTGGATTTGCCTTGGCGGGGGATGGGTTTCTCGAAGCCGATGCCTGCACGCATTATCTCATTGCGCGATGGGCTTTGGCTGAGCCGCATCAGCTCGTGAGCGTGTGGGGGCGGCCGTTCTGCACCGCCCTGTATGCCCTGCCGGCGGTGCTGGCGGGGCGGTTTGGGGTGCAGTTGACCAGCCTGGCGGTGGCGATCGCCATCGGGCTGATCACCTGGCGCGTGGCGCGCGGGCAGGGCTATCGTCGCCCGGAGCTGGCGGGCCTGTTTCTGCTGGCGATGCCGCTGGTGTTTTTGCATGCGTTTTCCGAGCTGACGGAACTGCCATTTGCGCTGCTGGTGGCGCTGGGGCTGTGGATGTACCAGCGGCGGCAATTCTTCTGGCTGGCGGTGTTTACCGGATTGATGCCGCTGGCGCGACCGGAGGGGTTCGGATTTTTGTTGCTGACGGCTGGGGCGCTGGTGCTGCATCGGCGCTGGTGGTGGTTGGCGGTGTTGCCGCTGCCGCTGATCGCGTGGAATCACGCTGGCTGGGTGATTCACGGCAGCCAGGGGCCGTGGTGGAACTGGCTGCGCAGCAACTGGCCGTATGCCGACAAGAGCATGTATGCAGCCGGTCCGCTGCTGCACTTTGTCGGGCTATTGCCGGTGCTGGTGTCGCCGATCCTTTTCCCGGGGCTGATCTTCGGCATCTGGCGAAGCCTCCATGGCGTGCTCAACATCGCCTTGCCGCGACGATTGTTCGCAAGTACTCCCGACGACCATCGTCTGCGGGTCCAACTCGTGATCGTAACGGTTCCGCTGGGCGTTTTGGCGATCCACAGCCTGCTGTACTGGACCGGCCGGATGGCCAGCAACGGCGAGCTGCGTTATCTGCTGGCGGTTGCGCCCATGTGGGCCTTGCTGGGATCGCTGGGCTGGGAGTGGGCCTTTGCCCGGATGGGTTGGAGATCGCCGGTGAAATGGGCCGCCGCCGGAGCGATGGTGCCGCTGGTACTCAATTTCACCGTCTGGGGGGTGCTGCCGCTGAAATCGTACGAGGACTGGCAAATTTCCGCGGCCCTGGCGGAGTGGTATTTCAGCGATGAGCGATTGCAGGCGACGTATCCGCGGCTGATGGCATCACATGGAGCAATTTACTACTACGCCGATATTTCAATGCACGATCCCGAGCGTGCGCGTCCCTGGGGACAGGCAACGGTGCAGGCCCGTCCGCCGGGCACGTTGCTGATCTGGGATCCGGTGTATGGGCTTTACAATTCGGATGCGAAGATGTCGGTAACGGTGGCTCAGATCGAGCAGGCCGGCTGGCGGGAAATCCCCTGGCCGCTGACGGATCCGCCGCCGCGCCGGGCTTGGTCGGAAACCAACCACCTCAATTCTCCGTCACCCGGCGATACCTGGCGGATTTTTGTCAGCGACCCGGTTCACTAAGCAGAACTGTCGGGCGTGAATAATCGTGGAAAGTTCCGAAAAGGATCCTTTTCCCATCGGAGTTCCGGGGCGTTTGACGCTGGTTGCGTTGAGCCTTAACATCGTCGCTTTCCCCGAGGCGCAATCGTTGTGTGTGCTGTTAGACGCTGGCGCGGCGGGTAAGGTTTGACGGTCATGCCGGCGTGCCGGCGGAGTGCATGGCGAAGATGTTCGCGAGCATCAGTGATGTGCATGCGAATCTCGAGGCATTGACGGCGGTGATCGCGGAGATCGACCGACGGGGGATTCAGCACGTGCTGTGCCTGGGGGATACCGTCGGGTATGGACCTAATCCGATGGAGTGCCTCGACATCGTCGCCTCGCGCTGCCGGGCCAGCCTCATGGGCAACCATGACTTTGCCGTCCTGTACGAACCATACAACTTCAACAGCGGGGCCGAAGCCGCCTGCTTCTGGACGCGACAACAATTTGAAAACGATCCCGATCCCGTGCGGCGCGCCGCCCGCTGGCGACACCTGGGCAACCTGCCGGTGCGGATCCGGACCAACGAGTTCATCGCGGTCCATGCCTCGCCGCGGCGACCGGTCAATGAGTACATCTTCCCGGATGATATCTACACCAATCCGGGCAAGTTCGTGAGCATCTTCGAGCGATTTGAGAAACTCTGCTTCGTCGGACACACGCACGTGCCCGGCGTCTTCCTCGAAGGCCCGGATTTTTACAGCCCCGAGGAACTGGACTACAAGTTCGAAGTGAATGACGAAAAAGCGGTCATCAATGTCGGCAGCGTCGGTCAACCACGCGACCGCGATCCCCGCAGCAGCTTTGTGATCGTCAATGATACCCAGATCGAGTTCGTCCGAGTGGAATACGACATCCAGACCACCGTTAAGAAAGTCGAAGCGATCGAGGAACTCGATAACTTCCTGGGAACCCGCCTGCTGGATGGGCGATGAAACGCGATCAGGATGAGGGGCACAGGCTGCATGAAACGCCGCTGACCGGCTGCTTCATGCACCAGAAGCCATCCATCCTGGCCCACTGACTTACTGACAAATTAACCACTGGCAACTGACTCCATGGAAAATCGCCGCCTCATTTATGCCATGATCGTGTTGACCGTCCTCCTGCTGGGATGGTCCAGTTTCGTCAATTGGATGTATGAGCGGAATCCGCAGTGGCGGCGACCGGGTCAGCAGCCGGTCACCGAGGTCGCCCAGGAGTCTCAGCCAGCCGATCAGGATCCTGCCCAGCCGCCAGCCCCGGCAACGCAGGCACAGCAGGAAGCCGCTGCTCCGTCCGATCCCCAGAACACACCCGCTCCGTCGATCAGCGCAGCCGGCTTGCAGGTGCGCGGCGCCGAGCAGCACCAGGTCGTCCATATCGGATCTGATGTGCGCAGCCGCGACAATCCCTATCGCATGCAGGTCGTGCTTGAGACCACCGGCGCGGGCATCGCCCAAGTGCTGCTCAATGAGTTCGACGCAGCCGAAACCGCCGATGAAGCCCTAGCCGTGGCCGATAGATTGGATTTTCCAATTTTGGTAAGACCATCCTATGTTTTGGGTGGTCAAGGAATGAAAATTGTCATCAACAAAAAAGAAT
>CAZSJB010000387.1:0-3445 GCA_964606625.1 uncultured Tepidisphaeraceae bacterium
CTTGCCCGCGCCGTTGTCGCCAATCAGCCCCACCCGCTCCCCCCGGTCGATCTGAAACGAAAGCCGGTCGAAGATCGTCCGCGCGCCGAAGGTTTTTTCGATGTTGTCGAGGGAGGCCAGAGGCATTGACGGTGTGGCTCAATACAACAGCACAAGATTTACGTTCCATATCCACCGCAGCGGACGCGAAGAACATCAGGGAGAACCTGGAGCAGACTTGCTCATTGAGGGGGGCTCTGCGATGTCCGGGTTCAGCTTCGCAGGCGTTTGGGGAGAGCCTGCTGCGCGTTTTTCACGTCTGGGCGATGAATCAGGGGGTCATTCCTGTTCGGGTTCCTTCGGCGCCAGCTTGGCCAGTTGCTTTTCAAGCTGTTTGACGCGGTTGGCCAGTTCCGGGAGCTGGGTGAAGGCCAGATACACCCGTCGAGCATGGCTGGCGGGCATGGCGGGGGCGCCCATGAGTACTTCCTTGTCTTCCACATCCGACATGACCCCGCTCTGGGCGGCGATCGTGACTGCATTGCCGATTTTCAGGTGTCCGGCGATGCCTACCTGTCCCGCGATGGTCGCGTGGTGGCCGATTGTGGTCGATCCGCTGATTCCCACCTGGGCGACCAGCAGGGAATGCGGGCCGATCTTCACACCATGGCCGACCATCACCTGGGCATCCAGCTTGCTGCCTTTGCCAATGGTAGTCGAGCCGATTGCACCCCGGGCCACCACGGAATTGGCGCCAATTTCGACATCATCTTCCAGCACCACATTTCCGATCTGCGGGATCTTGTTGTGGACCCCATCATGAAACGCGTAGCCGTATCCATCTGCACCAATTACGGCGCCGGCATGGATGATCACCCGATCGCCCAGCACACACTCATCGTAGATCGCAGCATTTGGGTAAATAATACATTCCCGGCCGATTTTGACGCGCGGGCCGATGAATGCGCCCGGATAGACGATGGTTTCCGGGCCGATCTCGGCTGTCGGGTCCACATGGGCTGCGGGATGCACCCCCGTGAAGGGATGCTGGCGATACCCGTGCAAAGTGACCACTGCCTGCTGGAAGGCAAAATAGGGATCCTTGGCGCGAAGAAGGGCGACCCGATCGCTCGTTTCCGAAGGCCCAACGATCACGGCTGACGCGCGCGTGGTGGTAATTTGACGCGCGTACTTCTGGTTGGACAGGAAGCTCAGCTCGCCCGGTTGGGCCAGTTCAAGGGTGTTAACGCGTGTTACTTCAATTGCCGGATCGCCGATCAGTTCGGCTCCGATGCGTTTAGCCAGTTCATCCAGTCGCATCCGCTCTCCTGTTACTACTTCACCCGGCGCGTTTCCCTTCGGCAGCGCCGCATCGCGGCATCATAAGAAGCCGCTGAGGAATGTATACCCCAGCGGCCCCATTTGGAGGTTCTCTTTGGATAGGGGAAGAAAATGAACCAAAGAAAGTCAGGGTCTAAATGATAGGCATATCAGAAGATACATCGCCACTTCAATCCGGGGGCAACAGTCGTCACGCCGATGGAGGTACGGGGATTGACGGATGATTTGGACAGGGAGATTTGCGCAATTAGCGCTTAAGGATCTTCAATAATATGCGCAATATTTGCTTGTCTTGTGATTCATTTGAGGTAAAATACACCACAACGTGCGCCACCGTTGGGATAAAGGGCGGTGGCGACTATGGCTAGAGAAATGCGTTGGCGAAGTAGGGGTGAATACCCGCCAATGTCTGTCCCAGAAATTGGCAGAATGTTTTCTCAGTGGCCGCTTTTTTTCGGGGAGCACTTCAAGATTGGGGTGTGCTAGCAACCTGAAATGTGTGTCAGGCGATGACGCTGCCGACAGGACAGTCTGAAGCCTGTTCGTTGCAGTAGAAATGTCGTGCGTGTTGAGATGGCATCCACGGCTGTTGGATGCAGTTATCTTGTTGCATTCAAGGCATTTGCACTGTAACGCGGCCTGCGCCACAGGAGAACAAGACGCTGGGGAGAGATACATTCGGTTCCCAGCTTTAGAGACGGCATGAATCGACTGCGCACCTGGGGAGTGCAGCCGACAGGGGCGGAGCCCACACTTCTGAAGTTGGCCTGAATCGGAACGAATCGATGAACAAAGTGGGGGGGTAAAGCTGTGATGCAGGCGGCTCATTCCATTTACAGGTCGGAAGGTCTTGCGCCTGTGCCCTTGACACAGCTGCTGTCTTCGATGCGGCGTATGCACGGCAGCGGTGCAGCCAGCATCAAGCTGCAAG
The DNA here is from genome assembly GCA_964606625.1 of uncultured Tepidisphaeraceae bacterium. GTDB lineage: Bacteria > Planctomycetota > Phycisphaerae > Tepidisphaerales > Tepidisphaeraceae > CALEKX01. Next base: position 2,252 of record CAZSJB010000387.1, read on the forward strand.
CGGTGTTGCTGCTGGCTGGGGCGGTCCGCACGACTGCCTTTACCCGTGCTGTGAATCGATGTCTGCTGGATCTGCCGATCACGGTGGGTATGACGCTGCTGGATCTCTGGGGAGCTCATTTCCAGAGCATGGTGGAACGGTTGCCCGGATCGCGTTTTCGCGTGCTGCTGGATCAGCAAAGCCCCGTTCCAATGACCCGCCTGACCGCCTTGGGGGATCGGTTTTCGCTGGAGCGCGATCCGCTGCCCTTTCGAGGAACTGGTGGTCTGTTGCGCGATGTCGTTCGAGATTACGACACGGATGATTTTGTGCTGGCAGCCGATGCGGCTCAGGTGTTGACCCGTCCGCTGCCTGAAATTCTTTCGCAATTGCGTAGTTATGCGGGCGATGTGGTGCTGGCAGCCGATGCACGGGGGCAGGCCGCAGGCATCATGCTGATCCGCTGTGGAGTTCTGCGAGATGTTCAGCCAGTTGGGTATGCTGATTTGAAAGAGCAAGTTCTTCCGGCGCTGCGGCAGCGCGGCGCACAGATCAAGGTATGCAGCTTTCCTAAGCTGCCGACCATGGCGGTGCGCAGCGCAGCCGATTACCTGAAAACAACAGAGGTTTTTCATACGCGCAGCAAGCAGCGAGATGATGTGGGGGGCGGCCGACATTTCGAGGTGGTGGAGTGTTCATCATCCGTGGCTCCCGGTGCTGAAATTTACGATTCGGTCGTTTTGCGTGGAGCTGTGGTGCGGAGTGGCGCTCGCGTGATTCGATCGATTGTCGGTCCCGGAGCCGTCATTCGCGCAGGCGAGCGTGTATCAGATCAGTTGGTTGCAGCCGACGCGCGACTGCCGATCCTCGAAAACTGATTCACAAACAGTGATAAGGTCAATCGGATCAACCCGACACGGTTGGACTCTCTGGCATGCGCTGCTGGCTGTGGGTTTATCCGCCCTGGCGGTTCTCGTGGCCTCCGACGCATGGGCAGACATCGTGCGCATCGCCCACCGGGATGAAGAATCCAGCCATATTCTTCTGGTTCCGCCGGCAATACTCTGGATCCTGTTAGTGCGCCGTGAATCACTGCGCAACTGCCGTCCGGTAGGACAATGGATCGGTCCGCTGTTTATCGCCCTGGGATGGTTTCTGTGGTCCCTGGGGGTGGATCGGGATATTCAGGCCTTCTGGCATGGCGGGGCCGTTACG
>CAZSJB010000388.1:0-3435 GCA_964606625.1 uncultured Tepidisphaeraceae bacterium
GATTGCCGAACTTCCGCGCGGCCACGCAAAGCTGATGCTGATCCTCGCGCGACAGCATCGTCACCAGAAAACGGTTGGCATCGAACCGCCGGCACAGCTCAACGACCGACAGCACATCCGACTTGCCCACCATGTCGCCCCCGTCGCCCAGGCCGGGGTTCACCTGCAGCTTCGAGCCGATCATCATCGCAAACGGCAGCCCTTTCTCCGCGCACACCGGCAGGACAATCTCTTCCAGTGCCCGCTGGCCGGCACGGGCCGTAGCATCCCCTTCGGGCGCGGGATAACGCCAGTCCGGCGGCAGGCTGACGGCGACATAGATCGCCTTCATCCGGTCGATCCAGTCGCGCAGGAAACGGCGTCCTTCTTCGACCGAATTGCCGCCAAAGGCGCTGTCGGCCTGGTAGCCCCACTGCGACAGCTTGCCAGCCGCCGTGGGCCAGTCACGCAGGATCGGATCGATCCGCAGTACCGCGCGGAAGCGCGAATCCACACCAACCTGCGGATTGGCCAGCCATCGCTCGCGCTCGTTGTCATCGAAGACGGCGTTGGTCATGGTCAACCGCTCGACATTGGCCAGCTCCATACAGCGGTCGATCTGTTCATTGGGATCCTGGCTGGCCATGTGCTTCCGCCAGCCAGCCAGATCGCGGTCAGAGGGATCCAGGCCAAGCTTCAGCAGCGTGGTGCAGACGCCGCGACAGGCTTCGGATACTGGTGACCGCTCGAGGAACAGGTGCTTAAAGATGTGATCCGCCTGCTGCTGCTTGCTCATCTTCCAGAACTGCTCGTACGGTAACTGCGCAGCCGGCACCACGCGGAACACCTCCGCAACCAGGTAGTGATATGTCAACAGCTCATCGATCCCCCACAACAGCAGTCCGCGCGGATCCGCCGGCTGGCTGCTCCGCCCCGCCAGTGTCGTCCCGAACGACGGCGGGTAGAGATGAGTATGCATATCGATGATTGGCTGGCGCTGAATGGCTGCCTCAACGACCTGGCGAAACTGTTCCGTAATCTGATTGAGTGATTCCATAGTTCACAGTGTGTCTACGAGTCCTCGATTGACAGATGTCGTCACACAGATCATACAAAAACAGCGCGGCGTCCGCTCCCATCGCAGGAGCGGTCGCCGCGCCAATGCAGACAGAGGAGGTTTTCAGACAGTTCGCCGACGACGCAGCAGCCCCAGCGCACCCATCCCCAGCAACCCCAGGCTCGCGGGCTCGGGGACAATCATACCGCCCTGAATCGTTCCCGAGAGGCGGAGTGGCGGCTGGTTCAAGGCGTCAACCAGTATCTCCCAAGTTCCGGTCGCATCATCTGAGAGGGTGAACCGACCGATGGAACTGCGGCCTATATCGTCGGTATCTGTGGTAAACCATGCATAGTCGATGGTGGATGTATTAAATGATCCGCTGGGCTCACCACCCAAATCCACAGCACCACCTGCTTTGGAAGCACTTTGATCGGGTTTCCATCCCTTCACATATGTATCAAAGCGCACCGACGGCTGAATACCGAACAGCGCTGAATTAGGGGGAGCATTCTCACTCCCCAAAAGGTCTTGGTAGATCGTTCCTGTATCCAGTTTGAGAAGCAGGCTGGTGGCAATCCAATCCGTGTCTGTTTCGATCACAAGATCCTGAGTCACGAAACCAGCGGGTGGAGTAACTCCCTCCTCCGACGGTACAGGTACGAACTCGGCTACGAGCGCCGCGGACGCGGTGGAGCAGGCGATTGCGAGTGTCGCAACACCTGTTAATACCTTGCGCATAAGAATCCTCCAAAGATAGGGATAATTGTGTGGTGCTCACTGGGTCACGATTCAAGTGCAGCCGCACGACGGCGCCTGCAAAGCGCCAGTCCACCCAATGCCAAAAGACTTAATCCTGCTGGTTCGGGAACTGAAGCACTAGCGAGCATTTGTGCAATCTGCTCACTTGTGGGCACAGCACCCTGGCCCCAATCACCTAAGACAATGGCCAAATCTCCTTGCCCAACAAAACCGTCACCGGTGGCGTCACCCATCAAGAGATTACCTGGAGGAACATTTTGTCCCCAGTTCCCAAGAACAATGGCGAGATCAGCCTGTCCCACAAACCCATCGCCATTCAAATCACCCGCCAACAGCATGGCAGCGATGAAGTCGGACAGCGTCACGCTGTTGTTTGTCACAGTCACCAGGAATGTCCCTTCGCCTCCGGCGGTAGCCAGGCGGTTACTGCCGTCGAGGTTGAGGAAGTCACCCGTGATGCCGCCACCAGTCAGAATGGTGTAGGAGTCACTGTTGCTGGGGGTGAATCCTCCGAGCAGACTGATGTTGAGCAGACCATTGAGATTGACCGCGCCGGCTACATTGAGCACGTCGTACACAAGGCTGGACTCGATCTCGACATCGAAGAGTGAGGTCTCGTCAAAGTCGAGCGTGCCGCCAATGCTCAGGGTTCCTGCGCTCACACCAGGAGCGATGGTGGAGTTGGCCGCCAGGGTGACATTGCCACCAATCGTACCATTGCCGCCAATCGTGGCATTGGTAACGGTCACTTCGCTAGCTGCGGCAATCGTGCCGTTGACCAACAACCGCCCTTCATTGACCGTGGTTGTTCCGGTGTAAGTGTTGTTTCCACCCAGCACCCACGTACCCGGGCCATCTTTCACCAGCGACACCACACTGCCGCGAGCGGAGTCGCCAATGCTGCCATTCAGCGTATTCAGCCCGGTATTCGTACCCGTCAGACGGAACTCACGCGGCAGTGCGCCAAACGTCACTTCCTTCGTACCCTGCTTCTGAAAGGACTCCAGGGTCTCAGGCAGGGGTGGATCGATGCGAATCGAGGTATCGCTGAGGATTTCCGCAACAACCGCATTGGCGGGGATAGCGTTTTCACCGGAAATGGTCATTCCCACAAGGATGTCATGCGTGGTGCTCAGACCGCGCACCTCGCTGGGATGAAGTTGCACATTGGTCGTGCCCAGCCGCGGATCGGCATCGGCCATCACCACACCATTGACATTGGTAAAGACGACCGCACCACTGCCGGAGGCATCCAGCGTCGCGCCCGGTGTGCCGACGGTAAATGCGCGGTCGGTGGTATCACCGCTGCCCACGTAGCGCAGCGTGCCGCCATGGATCACCAAATATTCAGCATCACTGGACGAACTGCCGATACTGCTATTCTGACCGCCATTGCCAAGATGCGTTACTTCCAGCGTTACAGGCACAAAATGTACGTTACCCAGGCTGAAATCCTGCTTCTCAGCCTGGAACTGGAACGTTCGGGTCCGCTCCGAGCGGATCTCAGTGACGCCGGTGTAATCGTTGATACCCTGGAGCGACACCACCCCACCGTTGACAATCATGACGTTGTTGTCACCAGTCAACTGGTTGTTGCCAGCCAGGATGAGCTTGCCGCCACCTTCCCCTATGAAGAG
>CAZSJB010000389.1:0-3389 GCA_964606625.1 uncultured Tepidisphaeraceae bacterium
TATCGACCGGCCCCATCAGGTTGACCAGCTCGTCGTGGACGATCTTGATCATGAGCTGATCGGGGCGGAGACTTTTAATGACCTCCTGGCCGATCGCTTTTTCGGTAACGCTGTCGATGAACTGCTTGACGACCTGGTAGTTGACGTCGGCTTCCAACAGCGCAGTGCGCACCTCGCGCATGGCATCGCGGATGTTCTCTTCAGAGATGCGTCCCCGGCCCGAAAGGCTGCGGAAGACACCGGACAAACGTTCACTGAGTGCGTCAAGCATGTGGATTCTTGCGTTAAAAACAGGTTGTCAGTCGACAGCAGTTGTACGTCCCGCAGGCGGGGGCGTTTGGTCGCAGCCGGGCATTATACGCGCCGAACGCCCGGGCACGATGGGGCCGGCGCAGCCGGGACTGGGAATCCGCTGAACACGCCCCGCACCGGAGGGAGCAATCCAGCCCGGATGAATCGTGCAAGTGGGTTTGCTTTTTTATGTCTGTCACGCGTGTATCCCCCTGACGCTATCAAAAATACGGCTTTCAGCCTCGTCGGGCAGGCTATTGCCTGCCACGAGTGCCATACGGCCGTCCACGGCAGGCAAATAGCCTGCCCTACAACGCTTACGTCAGTATGTTGGAGACGCCCGTGCCCCATTTCCTCCCCAGGTGGCTTCGTTTGCGGTCTTGGCGCAACACGCTTTCCCAACATCGCGCAGCGAACACACCAAACCACGCACTAATACTAACTACATCCCAACAAATACTAGCCCGTCAAATCGGAAATTCTCGGAAAATCCAGCCCCCGCTATTGGCAAATGCCTTTCGCCCTTTCCCCTGAACATCTCGGACGAATAAGAACGCCCTACGTGCGATGTAAACACTCAGTCTCACAGAGCAAGCGCCTGCCTGCCGCGAATGACCGTACTGTCATTCGTGTCACATGGATCCGGTCAACTTGCAGTTGCGTATGCCCAGGCCATGGCATCTAACCGATGGCCTCGGCGAGGGCGTCCGTGTGCCATGCAGGTATGCGCAACGGATGGGGGAAGCGCGCAATAATGCGGGCCGGGCGCACCTGAGGTGTGCCCGGCCCTGCTATTGGCGATGAACCCCTGGCGAATTAGTCGCTCAGGTGCGGCTTGTCGGGATCATTGACCTGGAGATGGGGTTTATCCGAGTTCCACTTCCAGTCGTCGTTACGGCTGGGATCCCGGCCCATGTCCCCTTCCAGGCGGGCGCCTGCGGGTTGGGCATCGGCATCAACGTCGACTTCACCCTGCACACCCAAGCCGTTCTCGCGGCTGCTGGGCCGATCGGCTCGGTCAGTGCGATAGACGGCATCTTCCTGGGTGCGGACCTCGCCGCGGATGCCGGTATCGCTGTCCCGCTGCATGTCGGTCCGGTCATAGGGGGTGGAGGAGCGATCCGGTTCCTCCATCTCGATCGTCCCGCCGGCACCGATGGCATCGTCATCCCGCTGAATCCCGGTTTCGCCATAGGTGGAAGAACGGTCTGAATCGCCCAGGTCCACCGAACCCTCCGCTCCGATATTCTGCTGGTGAGGATCGGTATTCAGATCGCGATCCCTTGGGGTATCGAGCGATCGATCCTGCGATTCAGGGCGCAGTTCACCGCTAGCGCCGGTGGCTTCGCGGTCGAGTTCCTCACGCACCCGGTCGCGGGTGGCATCAATGCGATCCTGGTCGCTGTCGCGGATTTCACCGCTGGCGCCGATGGCCTGGTCGTCGCTGCGCTGCAACTCGATGGTTGCATCATGATCGCTTTGCCCGTTCAGCTCACTGCCGGCCTGAATGGCGTCATCGGTATTGGCATCGGTCTGTACATCGACCTGCACTTCGGCGGGCTGATTCGCCTGGGGGGCCATGGGTCGGTCGTGTTCTGTGGCGGCGTCCCCGCCTGCGAAGGCGGCGCCGGTGAGGCTTGCGGCAACCAGTGCGACGGCACTGTTGAAAAGTGGATTACGCATGAAAAAGCTCCTTTCGACGGTGCTGCCGGGTGTTGCCGGCTACACGCATAAAGTGAAGACCAAACTGTGTCATCCGGACGGATTGTCCGGTCTCAACGCTGCAAGCACGCTGATGCAAGTCCCGTTCCAACTCGCACTTGCCGGGTAGGTTTCGATGATGAGAGCGGATTGATTTCTTGCGTCCTGTGAAAAGGAGGCGGATATTGGCGTGATTGTTGGGGGCAAGTCCTGTCTGGTGAGGATGCCGTGAGATCGATCCCCATTTTTCTGGTGCTGCTGACCGGTACGACTGTGCTCGCTCAGGAGAAGGCTCCACCTCCCTATGGAGCCGTCCGCTGGGATGAGGATTACACCTATCTGCGCGATCCCGCCGCCGCTGCGGATTTCTGGGATCCGATCAAGTACATCCCCCTGAACGACACGGGCGATGTCTACCTGTCCCTGGGGGGCCAGGCGCGGTATCGGTATGAGTGGTGGGATGATGCCAACTTCGGCGCCAACCAGCAGGATGGCGACGGATTCCATCTGCTCCGCTTCCTGCTGCATGCCGACCTGCACCTGGGCGACAACCTGCGCGTCTTCGTCGAAGGCAAAAGCGCCCTGGAAGAAAACCGCGACGGCGGCCCCCGCGCCACGGATGAAGATCAGTTCGCCCTTCAGCAGGCGTTCGTCGACGTCAACCTTCCGTGGGATGACAATACGCTTTTACTGCGCCTTGGCCGCCAGGACCTGATCTACGGCGCCCAGCGGCTGATCTCACCCCTGGACTGGGCCAATGTCCGTCGCACCTTTCAGGGCGCCAAGGCCTCACTGAAAATGCCCGATCAGACGCTGGACCTGTTCATCGTTCAGCCGGTGATCGTGGATCGCCAGCACTGGAACGAAAACGATGACGACACGATCTTCGCGGGCGTCTACTACGTGCGCCAGCTCCCGGACGTGATCGGCCCGGACGCCAAATCGCGCCTCGATGCCTATCTGCTGGGGCTGTACCGCCGCCCTGGCGATCTGGATGAGGATCGGTACACCCTCGGCAGCCGGTTCTCCACCGCCCCCAAACCATGGGACCTGGATGTTGAGGTCAGCTATCAGTTCGGCGAGATCGACAACGATTCGATCAATGCCTGGCAGTTTGCTGTCGAAGGCGGGTACCAGTTCGTCGACATGACGTTCGAGCCCCGGGTCTTTATCGGATTCGACATCGCCAGCGGCGGTGATGCGGGCGAGCGGTTCGATCAGCTCTTTCCGCTGGGCCATGCCTACTTCGGATATATCGATGCCATCGGCCGCCAGAACATCATCGATGTACATCCGGGCGTGACGTTGACCTTGAACAAGGACGTTACCCTTCGGGCAGCTCAGCATTTCTTCTGGCGACAGGATACGGACGATGCCGTCTACAACGCCGGCGGTGG
>CAZSJB010000390.1:0-3375 GCA_964606625.1 uncultured Tepidisphaeraceae bacterium
GAATCGGTTTCGAACCATTTGCGCGAAAGGCTGACCACGCCCACAGCCGAGGCGTCCTTGGCAATCTTTTCATACTCGGACATGGGCACCTTGAGGCGCTTGGCGATTTCTTCGCCGGTGGGTGCGCGGCCGAGTTCCACCTCGAGCTGACGGGTGGCACCGTCGAGCTTGTGAGCGCGGCTGCGCACCAGGCGAGGTACCCAGTCCATCGAGCGGAGCTCGTCGAGGATCGCCCCGCGAATGCGCGGCGCGCAGTAGGTTTCGAATTTGACACCCCGGTCAAGATCGAAGGCGTTGATGGCATCCATCAAGCCGAAGATGCCGGCTGAGATCAGGTCGTCCAGCTCGACTTCGTCGGGCAGCTTTACATGGATGCGTTCCGCGTTGTATCGCACGATATGGAGATAGTTCTCCATCAGGATATTGCGGAGCTCTTCGCTTTTAGTGCGTTTGTATTCTATCCAGACTTCTTTGATATCACGGGGTTGTCGAGCATCAGTCGGTGCCGGTACTTTCATACATCCTCCCGGTCCTTGGGTTTGGCGGCGTCGAGTCACGGCTTGCGGCGTTACATCCCTGTAACCCACCCAAGCCGGATTATCTGAATTGCCACTTTGGTTTATCGGTCATTCACGGTTGATTCCGCCGGAAATTCTTTAAATTTTTTCTCCTGAACAGCAATATTCTCTTCGAGCATGCGGTCGAACATTGCGCCCGCGATCAGCCCGAGGACGAATGTACCGCCCATCGCGGCCAGGGCTCGCAGCACGGTTGTCGAAAAACTGTTGTCCGTCTGCAGCCCGCCGATTACCAGCGTAAACGAAAATGCAATTAACGCCAGTACTGCTGCTATTCGACGGGTAAGCATCGCTCATCTCCGGAACCATCGCCCCATCCGATTGAAGAAACCGCCGGGCATGGTTTCACCTGCATTCAACACACCGCGCTCCAAGCGCATGGCCAGTTGCTGCACGCACTGGCTGGCTGGACAGGTCGGCGCGCCCAGCACAAAGGGCACCCGCCGCCGCACAGCCATCTGCACGTTCTCATCCGCCATGCAATGGCCGCCATCCAGCACCGTCACTCCCAGGAAGTTGCGCGCTACCCGGGCAATGCGATCATAAACCGCCCGGGCTTCCTGTTGGGAGCGCACCTGGTTCACCAGCAGGCTGACCCGTCGATCGTTCCCGTCGCGGCACACCACCTTGATAACTGCATACGCATCAGTGATCGAAGTTGGTTCGGGCGTGGTGACCACTAATACGTGATCCGCCGAGCGGGTGAACTGCACAACGGTCGGGCTGATGCCTGCGCCGGTGTCCACAAGGATAATGTCGGCGGACTCTTCCAGCTCAGCCATTGCATCGATAACACGCTGGCGATCGTAGTCCGTCAGGTCAGCCATGCGGGCCAGGCCGGAGGCCCCGCCGATCATCCGGAACCCGCCCGGTGCATTGCACATCACGTCACTCAATTCCTTCTTGCGGGCGATGACGTGAGCAAGGTTGAACGGCAGATCAATGTTGCACAACACATCCGCATTGGCCAGCCCAAGATCGGCGTCCAGCAGGACAACATTCTTATTAGCTGCCGCTAGGCGGATCGCGAGATTCACTGCGATATTGCTCTTACCGACGCCTCCCTTGCCGCTGGTGATGGCAATCACGCTGGCGCGCGGTCGAGAAGCAGCCAGGGTGCGCAGGGTTGTCGCCTGATCGATGACAGTCATTGTTGGCTCCCCAGAATCATCTGTGCCAGCCGGCGGCCTTGACCGACTTCGATATCGTCGGGCACGTCCTGGCCGGTCGTGACATATGACAGCCCCTTGTTGATCTTCCGTACGACATTCAGCACGACCCCGACATGTGCCGCTTCATCCAGCTTGGTGAAGATGATCTTGTCGACGCCTACATCGCTGAACCGATTAACCGCCAGTTCCACGCAGGACTGGCTGGCCGTACTGGATAACACGAGGTGAACTTCATCCGGCACGGCAGCCTGCAGAAACGCACGCAGTTCATTGATCTTGAGCGTGTCGTTGGGGCTGCGGCCGGCTGTGTCGATCAGGACATATTCGTAGTCCTGAAGCGCATCAACCGCCTCGCGCAGCTCTTCGGGCGTATTCACGACCCGCAGGGGTGAGCCGATGATGTCGGCATACTTCTTGAGCTGGTCAATGGCGGCGATGCGATAGGTATCGATGGTAATCAGCCCGACGCGGCGCTTTTCGCGCAGCTTCAAATTGGCAGCCAGCTTGGCGATGGTCGTGGTCTTGCCGACACCGGTCGGCCCCACCAGAGCCACTACATGCGGCCCGACGAGCTTGGTGCGTGCGATCGGTCCAGCCACCGGAAGATACTTCTCCAGTTGCTGGGCAATCTTTTCACGCACAAACTCCTGCGAGGCCAGATGTTCTGGCCGGATTTCCCGCTGGAGATTCTGCAATATTTCCGAGGCCAGCTCGGCTGCCACCTGGTTTTCGATGAGCTGACGGTAGTAGTCGAACAATTCCTCGGGAATCTCCGGAGCCTGCTGCCGCCGTGTGGTATCGACGAACTCCTTGACCAGCGTCTTGAGCGTCGACACCTCGTTGGCCAGGTCGCGCATGAGGACATTGCCGACAATGGGGCTTTCCATCAGCCGACGGCTGTTCTCGATATACCCCGCGGCCCGGGAGGATGACCGGCGTGCTTCGAGGCTTGCAGCAGCCGATGCACGCGGCGCCGATCGCATCACCGGCTGGACGCGCCGAGGTGGCACAGCCAGACCCGTCCCGGCCGTGATCTCAACGATCTCCTGCCGCCGCAAGCCCAGCCATTGGCGACGCTGGAAGGTGCGCGTGTGCACGATGACGGCGTCACTGCCCATCGCCGTTTTCACCTGCTGCAGCGCCTCAGCCATCGTCGCGGCTCGAAACGTCCTGAGGTTCATAGTTCGTCCACTTTAGATCCCGGTATGCGGATACAAAGCCTGAAACCAATCGCACGCTTCCACGAATCCAGGTCCACAACCAGAATCAAAAGACCGTTAAATCATCCGTTCAATCCTGCCATAGCCACGGCTTCCACGCTCACTTCCGGCACGACTTCGTTATACGCCAGCACTGCCACATGCGGCAGCGAGGTCTCGATCATCCGACGCAGGGTCGAGCGAATCTGCGGAGAGCAGAGTACAACGGCACTGCGGCCGGCCTGTGTCAGCTCCTGTGCCTTGTCGGCAATCTGCTGGACAACCTGCTGAGCTGTCTGCGGGGGCATGGTATTGGTTGCCCCGTGTTCGCTGCGCTCGATGTGGCTGTTGATCAAATCTTCCAGTGCCGGATCAAGCGTGAAGCACCAGATGCGATCATTGTCGTCAACGTACTGTTTGCAGATG
>CAZSJB010000391.1:0-3373 GCA_964606625.1 uncultured Tepidisphaeraceae bacterium
GGTGTGACGGCCGATCGTGAGGGGTTTGGCCCCCACTGGTGTCTGGCTCATCCCCTGGCTGGTTTGTATCTCGAGATAAGGCCCATTCATCAGACTCTCTGCCATACGGACATGATACCGCCGTATCCGAAAAATGCCTGTTCTTACGCGCTATGTTTCAGCAATTGCATAATATCGGCTGTTCCCGAACGTCAAATCCAGACCAATCACCGTCGCAGGCGGTTCGACGATGCTATACTAAAGCCAATGCGTGCTGCTGGAATATCACTGGTTGGATTGCTCATGGTGGTCGGGATCATTGCACTGCTCCAGCGGGTTCACACCATCCCGACCGTAAAGCGCGGTCAGGTGGCGCACCAGCAGGCACAACAACTGGCCGGCCAGGATGCTTCAGGCATGCGCCATACCGAGTCAATTACCTTCAGCCCCGTGGGCAGTGGCGGGCGATTCGAAGGATTGCGGGTAGATACGGTAGTCGCAGGCGGACCGATGAATGCCCATTTCGGATTATTGCCCGGGGATGTGGTGACGGGGATCGTTGGTCTGCCCGAGCTGGGATTTTTGGCTGGAAATGATCCTGAAACGGCTGCCGCACTAGTACTGGAGGCGTATCAACGCAACCAGTCGCTGATCGTCAACCGTCCTGACATCGGCACGATCCAGCTCCCCCGGGATGCGAACCGGGTTTCGCCTCAGCAGCAAGCTGCCCTCACCACAACCACCGCCCCGGCAGCTGCCACCCCACCGGCCAATCCTCCCCCCGCTTCCGAGCCGCCCACCAAGCGCAAAGAAACATTTTTGGACCGTTTACAGGGAATCAGCACAGATAACCCCTGACCGCACGTGCCAATCGCCCTTTCACCGCATACAATAGCTCCCATGCCCCACCGTCATCTGGCGATCATCCGCCTTGTCTCGCATTAGCGACTCGACTGTTTCAGGTCTTCGTGCGCGCTGTTTGTTCCTGATCCCCGTAATCCATCGCACCCATGCCACAAACGCTTCATCACACTGACGCGGCATTGCTCCGTAAGCTTGAGAAAATGGCTGACCGCTACGAAGAGGTCACCAAACAGCTCAACGATCCAGCCGTGCTGGCCAACCAGTCAGCCCTTGTCCCGCTGACCAAGGAACAGGGCCAGCTGGCGCCTGTCATTGAAAAGTTCCGCCAGTATCAGCAGACGGTCCGGAACATCGAAGAACTGCGACAACTCGCCGAGGGAGAGGATCGCGAAATGGCAGAGCTGGCGGAGAGCGAACTGCCCGAAGCCGAGCAGTCCGCCAAACAGATTCTCGAAGACCTCAAGGATGAGTTCCTGGCCGCCGAGGATGCCGGCGTCACCAGTTTCTTCCTGGAAATCCGTGCCGGCACGGGCGGCGCCGAAGCCGCCCTCTTCGCCCGCGATCTGTTCGAAATGTATCGCCGCTACTGCGAACATAAGGGATATCGCTTTGTCGTCTCCGACTTCTCCGAAGCCGAGCATGGCGGCTTCAAAGAGGTGATTGTCAACATCCAGGGAGACAGCGCCTGGCGACATCTGCGATTCGAAGGAGGCGGGCATCGCGTGCAGCGCGTGCCGGAAACCGAGTCGCAAGGGCGCATTCATACGTCGCTGGCAACGGTGGCTGTGCTGCCGGAACTGCCGGATGTGAAGATCCACATCGATCCGAAGGATATTGAGGAGTTTGGCTGTCGCGGCGGTGGCCCGGGCGGACAGAACGTGAACAAGGTCGAAACCGGCTGGATGATCAAGCACAAACCATCCGGCCTGATCTTCAAGATGACCGAGCACAAATCACAAGCCCAGAACAAGGAACGCGCCTGGGCATTGCTCCGCGCTACCCTCTATGAACAGGAGCAGGCCAAAAAGAATGCCGCCGAGCGGGCTTCCCGCAAAGCCATGATGGGCTCAGGCGATCGCTCTCAACGCATCCGCACCTACAACTTTCCCCAGAACCGTTGCACCGACCATCGCCTGGGCGGCGACGGTGGGGGAGAGAAGAACTTCAACCTCGACCAGATCATGCTCGGCCACCTCGATCCCTTGATCGATGCCCTGCTGGAACTGGATAAACAGCAGCGGCTGGAAAATCTGTAAGCGGACCAGCCGGTTTCCATGGATGTGTCATACCGAGCGCCGTCCCAGCCGGGAATCCATTCAGGGCTGTGGTCACAGCCGCTTACGAATTGCCCGCTCCATTTCACCCACGTCCGCAGGTTGACGAACGCGGGATCGTCAGGAAACGAAACTTCGAGGAAGTGGAATAACTCGTGTAGGACGGTGGAGGCGTCGGAGTGCTTCATCAGCCCGATTACGGCTGATCCGTCGGCGGCGAAGTGGATGAATCCTCGTTCGCCTTGGGAGAGGATTTCTCCCGCTCCGCTGCCTCCCGCGCCGCCTGCTCCGCCTCCAATTCTTCCTTCTGTTGGAGATACATGAACGTCGGAACGCCGATCGACCGAATCAGGAAGTCGTCTTCCTCGGGCGTCAGTTCCCAAGTGTCTTGCGTATCGTTGTCGGGCTGTTCGTCTTTCTGCGTCATTTCCAGTCCACCTCATATAAACCACGTCGGGGTAGTTGGTAACTTTCCCCGACTGATCTGTCTGTTTTACCCAGCCGGCATTCTCCCAGAACTTCTCCATAGCTTCAAGCCGTTCTTTGGAGAAGTAGCTTGGGTCAAAGGGGTCGCGGTCGAACTCCACAAAGTCGTACCGACCATACCGCTCGGGTAAGAACCCCACAGTCTGGCCCGGCTTCCGAACGTCGAATGCGTCCAGTACGGTCGCTCCGTTCTCGATAGCGTGGACCATCACGGCGTGAGTCGCAAGTCCTCGACCGTCGGGGTCATTGTTCATTACCGACACTACCTCCACCTCGGGTTTGCCGGTTTTCCAGTGCTTCTCGGTGGGAGACAAGCAGAAAAGGTGGATGTCACCGTCACCTTTTCACACGGTCACCTTTTCACACGTTTCAGGAAGGCTGCGAAGTCGGCATCCTTGTTGAACAGCATCCGCCGGCCGTTGCCGCGATTGAGAACGTGGTAAATCGTGCCGGCTTCGATCCGGCGGAGTTTGCGGGGCATGTAAGAAAGGCTAATAGAAGCGGAGACGCCGGCCAAAAGTCAGGATGACCCCCTTTCGTCCCCCGGATAAAAGCTACGTCCCCTTTAGTCCGCCCGGCAAAGACGATCAAGTAAGCCTCAGGAACGTTTTCGATCCCCACGCCCCAGCCATCCCATCTCGACAGTGTTGCGGCGACGTCCTCCACTGTCTGCGGCCCAAAACAGCGGCCGTTCAGAATCTCCAGATACAGATAGCGTTCGTCATTGCGCTGATCATCCAGCAGGAAGAAATCGAACGGCTCAGGCGTCA
>CAZSJB010000392.1:0-3364 GCA_964606625.1 uncultured Tepidisphaeraceae bacterium
TATGCCGTGGCGCGCTTCCGGAGGTGGTAGGAGCCACCCCTCCGGAAGCTTTTTTATATCGGATGTTTGTTGTGGGGTGCCGGGATCTGAAACCACAAACTTCAGAGCACAGATTTCAAACGTCTCACACCACTATGTCACTCGCGCGCGATCAATTTATCTTTGAGGTTGTCGCCAATGTGCCGCTGTGTCGCGAGCACTTCAAGCTTGTGCTGCGCACGCGCCAGTTTCCTTCAACGTCTCCCGGACAGTTCGTGCAGATCGCGTGCAACCCGGTGCATCACGACATCGATGTGCTCGAATCGGAAATTGAATGGGATTGCCACGCCCAGCCGCGATTGCAGGGTGAGGAACTGACGACTCGATCCGCGCTGCTTCGTCGACCGTTCTCATTGGCTGGACGACGCGATACCTCCGATGGCGTGGAGATCGACATCATTCATCGCGTCGTCGGGATCGGAACACAGTGGTTGGCCAATCTCAAGCCCGGCGATCATGTGAGCGTGATCGGTCCGCTGGGCAATCGCTTTTCGCTTCCTCCCGAAGATGGCGTAGCCATCCTGGTCGGTGGCGGCGTTGGCATTCCCCCGATGATCTACCTGGGTTCGCACCTGACCGGACGACGCGCCGTGGTCTTCAGCGGCGCGCAGACGCGCGATCTGCTGCCCTTGCAGATCACCAATGCGGCGCCGCCGCCCGATGCCGTTACTGCTGCACCGCTATACAACATCGAACCCTTCGCCGCATTCGGTATTCCGGCTGTGATCAGCACCGACGATGGCAGCTATGGCTATCGCGGATTCATCACCCAGGCACTGGAACAGTATCTCGACCGCTTCTTTACCACCCCGGATGTCCGCAGCCGTGCGGTCATCTACACCTGTGGCCCCGAGCCGATGATGAAGCGCGTCGCCGAGATTGCCGACACCCGCAGCATCGCCTGCCAGGTGGCGGTCGAGCGCGCCATGGCCTGTGGCATGGGCACCTGTCAGAGCTGCTGCATTCGCGTGAAAAAGCCCGATCCCGCTGCCGTCCCCATGCCCGGCCAAGACTGGTGCTACCGCCTGGCCTGCACCGACGGGCCGGTGTTCAAAAGCACCGAACTGCTGTGGTAGGTGGATTTACCGCGGCGATTTCGATCCGTGTCAATCCGCATGTGGCGGCAAGCAACGATCTGCGACCATGAGGGAGGGGATTGCGATCGCTATACCCTCCCTCATGGTCGCAGATCGTTGTGTGCCCGCTACACCCGAAGCGGAAATGCTCTGATGAGGTGCGGACAGGATTTCTGCCACAGGTGTTGCTTTACCATTTATGGTACACGACGACGGAGCGTAAAGAGGAGGCTGCCGGTGCCAATCAGGCCGGTTCCTGCGAGTTAAGGGGAGATCGGCTTGCGATAACCGCCACAATGCCAGCATCTGGTTGTCACCGCCGGTGATGGCCTCATAGCGGTCAAGCTTCGATCTCGCTCGGGGGAGGAGCGAGCCATCGAGGAACATTTCCTTTGCCGTGTTGCCAAAGTGGACCGCCCGTTCGAAGTACTGCGGATTTGCCGGAGCCGATCACTTTGCCCGCATATTTCGTCAGCAGATGAACCAGTCGCCGGGAGAGTATCGTGCCGAGCATCAGCCGTCGGCGTCGTGATGCCGGTGAAGATTGTCCCTACGCGACCGTTCGCCCCAGCAGCGTTGTGACGACGCTCAGCAGTTCTCCGGGATCCAGCGGTTTAGACAGGTGCATGTCGAAACCTTCGCGGAGGGTCCGCTCGCGGTCCTGCTGGCGGGCGTAGGCGGTGACGGCGATGGCTGGAATCGTTCGCCCCTGCTCGTGAGACAACGCCCGCAGGGCACGGATCAGCGCATAGCCGTCAGCATCGGGCATGCCCAGATCGCTGAGGACCATGTCCACCTTGACATTCTCCAGGAGCGACATCGCCTGTTCCACTGAATCGGCTTGCACGACCTCCGCTCCGTGCGACTCGAGCAGTCGGGCGAGCAGATCGCGCGCATCCGGTTCGTCATCGACAACCAGCATGATCGTGCCGCTGAGGACATTGTTGTGCACGGCCTGCTGGCGCGGCTGTGCAGCGGGTGGAAGAGTGTCGGTGGGCTCGGCAACCGGCAGCACAACGCAGAACGTTGCCCCGCGATCCTTGCCTTCGCTGGTGGCACTGACGGTGCCGCCGTGCAGCTCCACCAGGTGACGGACAATCCCCAGCCCCAGCCCCAAGCCGCCAAACTTGCGGGCAAAAGACGCATCACCCTGGCGGAATCGTTCGAAGACAAATGGCAGCAGTTCCGGTTCGATACCGATGCCGGTATCCGTGATGCTCAGGCGCAAGTCCGTATCCGCCTGCTCAGCACGAATGGTGATGCGGCCTTGGCGGGGGGTGAACTTGATGGCGTTGCTGAGCAGGTTCCAGATGATCTGCTGGAGGCGCACCGGATCCGCCAGCACCTGGGGCAGGGGCTGGACAAGCTGGCGCTCGATCTGCAGCGCTTTGGCCTGGGCCGCCGGCTGGATGGAGGTGATCGCGGCATCGATGATCGGCTGGACATCCACTGCCTGAACCTGGAGCCGCATGTTGCCGGAAATAATGCGCGACACATCCAGCAGGTCATCGATGAGCTGAGCCTGCGCCCGAGCGCTGCGTTCGATCACCTCCATGCCATGTTCGCGGTCTTCCGGGGTGGCGCGCTCCGCGCGAAGCAGTTGTGTCCAGCCGAGGATGGCATTCAAAGGTGTGCGCAGCTCATGGGAAACGGTTGCCAGGAAATCATCCTTCAGACGATTGGCCTGCTCGGCAGCCTGGCGCGCATCATCCAGTGCCTGTTCCGCCTTCTTGCGCTCGGTCAGGTCGACAATGATAGCGACCGTTTCGCCGCCGTTGCCGTCGATCGCGGCAATGCCCATCAGTACGGGAATCCGGTTGCCATCGGGTCGGAGATACTCTTTTTCATAGGGGGTGCTGACACCATGCTCCCGCACTTCCTGCGTTGCGCGATGATCGGCAGGGAGGTGCTCGAGGGGCGTCAGCTCAGGCCATCGGATTTGTCGGGCGCTGATCTGTTCGCGGGTGCAGCCGAAAATCCGACAACACTCGTCGTTGGCATCGACCACCGTGCCATCAGGGATGGAAAAGGCAACCCCGACGATGTTGGAATCGGAAAGGCGCCGGAAGCGGATTTCACTTCGCCGCAGTGCCAGTTCGGACTGTTGCAGATCGGCCGCCGTTTTTTCCGCGTGAAGCCGGGCATTGGTCTGAGCGCGCGTCAAGCCAAATAGCACCATGCTCAGCAGCACGCCTCCCGCAGCCACCGCGATGACATATCGGTGGTTATGGTGCCGATCGAAGGCGGGG
>CAZSJB010000393.1:0-3354 GCA_964606625.1 uncultured Tepidisphaeraceae bacterium
GCCGTTAACTGCGACCGAACATGTTCGATTACGCGATGATCGCGCGGCCCGACCTTGCCTAACAGGGCAACGATCTGCAAATCAGGGAACGCGCTTTGCGACGCCGCAACCAGCGACTCCAATCCATCCATCTCCCCATACCGCCAAAGCGATTCCGCCACCTGAAGCGTCACGGCCGGCTCGGGATCTCGTCGCAAATACCGAAGAATGCGCACCGCGGTGGGTTCTTCCAGCAGACCCAGGACCATCGCGGTATTAGCGCGTACGCTGGTGCGCGGATCCTTGGCGAAGACTTCCAGGTCATGGCTGCGCCGGTAATCCCCCAGACGGTGCAGGGCAAAGCGGACCGCCACTTGCGTGTCGACGCTTTCATCATCCACCATTTCCAGCAGCCGCCGATGGGCTGCGCGAATCCGTCGCTCACCGGCGGCCATCGCACCGGCAAAACGAACGATCCCGGCAGGATCATTCAGCGCCTTGAGAATGATCTCTTCGCTTCCCTCGCCCCCGATACGTTTCACTGCCTCGACCGCATGAGCACGGATGATCTCATCGTTGGACTGGGTCGCAGCCAACAGCTCATTGGCTGCCCGCTCCTGTAGCTTTCGATCGATCGGCATGTGAACGATCGGCGGCGGGGCGGGCGCACGACGCGGATTGGGCGTCCACTGCGCCCGCTGCTGCTGTCTGGGCGGTCCGCCACACCCCACCATCAGCGCGAGCGCCAACACGGTCATGCAGCGAACCACAGTAGGTCGATTGATCTCCATCAACTGTTTCATCGGCCATCGACTATGCGCAAGTCAAACCGATCTCACAAGCTGGCAGCCGCTGGGCTCTTCCAGGCCGGTTTGCTGGCGTTATCATGGTTTCCATGAGCCATTCTCTTCCGCGGGTATTCGTGGTAGGTGACAGCATTTCGGCAGGCTATGGCCCCCATCTGGAAAAGATGCTGGCAGGCCGATTCCACTATGCTCGCAGGCAGGGCATGAAGGCTGCCATGCAGAACCTCGACGTTCCCCGCGGCGCCAACAGCGGCAACTCCGCACGCTGCCTGGAGTATTTTGCTGGCTTGCGCGATTCCACGGGCCTGCAGGCCGATCTACTGCTGTTCAACTGCGGGCTTCACGACATGATCCACCCGGATCTGCACTCGCCGCAGCGCCAGGTCGAGCCCGATGCCTACCGCGAAAATCTCCAGCAGATCATTACCGTCGTGACCCAACTGGGCCCTGAGATGATCTGGATGCGCATCACACCCGTCGATGAAGCACAGCACAACAGCGGCAATGGCCCCTATCGATTCTGCCGAGACGTGGATCTGTACAACCGCATTGCCGACGAGGTGATGACCTCGCGCGGCATCCCCATGATTGACCTCTACACCTTCACCCTCTCCCTGGGTCCTCCCCACGAAACTCTGTACGACGGCCGGCACTTCCACGAAGCCATCCAGCGTCTCCAGGCAGCCTACATCGCCGGCTACCTGGAACGATGGCGCCAGGACAACTGGCGGGAGTAATCCAGCGCTGCCAGCTCTACCCGGCAAGAGTGCTAAACGGCGCAGAGCATCGGTGTAAGGTACCCCTCCACGGACAATAACTCTCAGTACCACCCTCTTTCAGAGAAACAGCGACAGGGAACCTGTACCGACAGTTCTTCTCATGCGCTATCCCCTCGGGTCTGATAATCTTTTTCTCGTTTCACCCAATCGCCCGATAACACAATTCCACCCCTCTTTTTGCCTCAAAATTTGCCTTGGCTGCCAATGTTTTGCAGATCAACATCAGCCAACAACAGGGTTCAAGCGTGGAGTGTCGATTTTGTCTATAGCAGGACCGCCCGAGGGAGCTGGGCAGACGGCGATGGAGTCGCCGGTCGGATCGGTCGTCACTTGGCTGTCTCAGACAGGATCTGCACATGATGGGTTTTACGACTTGGATGCTTTCGAATCTGGTTGAAGTAGGCGTCTTTGCTGCGGCAGCCGCAGCACTCGGATTTGGCGTCCTTGGGCTTCGATAAACCCTGCTCGCCTGAATCAACGTAACAAATCAGCCCAATACGGGTCGTTTCCGACCCCACCCCGGTGATACACGAAGACACGAAAGCACTGACAATCAGCACTTTCGTGTCTTCGCGCTCACCCTGAACCCATTCTTCCCGTGCTTATCAGAACGTGGTACTGATGCTCACCGTTCCGGTGAGGAAGTTTTCCTCGACGTTGCCGGGAATTGCATCTTCATCCGTGATGTAATACGTGACATTCACGGCTGCGGTCCATTCGCCATACGAGGTCGGAATGAACGCCAGCGGGACCCCCAGCGTTGCGCCCACCGATGCATATCCGAATCCGCTGTCGCCGCCGTTAAAGTCATCGGTGAAGAAAGCAACACTTGCCGGGATGGACAGCGTCAGGCCGTACTCTCCTTCGGTCAGCTGGAACTCGGGTTCAATCCCCAGCACAAACGCTGCTGCGTTATCCTGGTCCCCATTGCCGTCCACACGAAAGTGGGCGATGAACGTGGGATTGAAGGCAAATCCATCGATCAGCAGATCCGAATCATCAAATGAGAGCGTGAGATCGACCACCCGCTCTGTATCCGACGCGTAATACCACTCCTGGTACGTTGCCCCGACGGTAAAGCGGTCAAATGTATACGCCAACCCGATGTAAACGTCGATCTCCTGGATCGATCCCCCGATTTCACTGTCTGCGTTATCGTTGATGTCGCCCCAGATGCCGAAGTTCAGCGTAAAGGGCTCAAGATCAACCGCGAAGTCTGCCCATGCAAAACTGGTGGATTCGCTGCCGAAAAAGTCATTCCCCCCACCCCATACGTCCGCACCATACAACACGAAGTGGGACGCGTAATCGTATCCCAGCGAAACGGTCCATTTGCTGGAATCCACCGGCTCAGCAATCGAAATCCCTGCCGGCTGATCCATGCCTGCGGCAGCTTCATCCTGAGCAGCCGTCTGGCCGGATACCATTCCCTGAGCAACCAACACACAGGCGCCCGCCATCAGCGAACGCAAAAACACCCTGGACATAGCCCATTCTCCTCTACCTCGCCGGTCGATGCCGCACATCCTTGCGCGGTCCGCCGTTGCGGCTGCTGATCGTCCGGAGGAGGCACATCGAAATTACTCATTCATGATGCAGATCCTGTGCGGTTGGTTCCGCTCCCCCCTGAGCAAGAAGCGTGCCGATTACGCAAAATGCCCTCAGTCGCCGAAATTGCAGGATGCGGCCCTTCATGCCTGCATAAAAACAAGGCAGCGCGTCTCGCGATGCCGCCCAATTGCGCCGCAGGCGCGCAGCAAAAGATGGAACAGACGGCACCCTCTGTTTCT
>CAZSJB010000394.1:0-3346 GCA_964606625.1 uncultured Tepidisphaeraceae bacterium
GACGGGCGAACGGCCGGCTGGGACAGATGTGCCCAGCGATCTGAATCCGGCGGTGCCCCCGCGGCTGGATGAGGTATTCCGCCGCAGCTATGCACGGCTGGACAAGCGATTTGTCTCGGCTGCGGAGTTCAAGGCGGCCTTGATGTTATCCAGTCCGCCACCGCTGCCACAGGTGCCGGTGCGATCCGGGCACCGGGTTTGTCCGCATTGCCGCAAGGCCGTCGAGCCGGGCGATCAGTTCTGCATGCACTGCGGGGTGCAACTGGTGGCGCAGGTTCGCAAGTGCCCACGGTGCGATGCCTGGCCAGGCCCGGAGGATCGCAGTTGTCCGTTTTGCAATGCACCGCTGCCCCGGTTGGAGGTGGTGGGATGACGGGAGAGGGCCTATTGTTGGCTGATTGATCTGATGGAAGTCTTTCTCACCATCCTCCTGTTTGTGCTGGTGATTATCCTCACGGCGGTGCTGTTTGCCGGGTGGGTGGTGGTGATGGTCTTGCGGGCGGGGATGAATGCGGTACGGTCTGTGGGACGGCTGCTGATGGGCAGGCCGAGGTGTCCTCAACGGACCATTCGACATAGCCGGATCCGATACGCTAAGTGTAGCAACCAACGATGCTTGGCGGCCAATCCGCCCGAAGCCCGGTTCTGTCGCCGCTGCGGCCAACCGATGCGCCGTGGGGTGCAGATCTTTGCCCGGCGGGCAGCAGTGTTTTGATGTGATGGTAATCCGGGCAAAATATAGTGGAAACGCAGGTAAAGCGTGTTACAATTCGCCCCCAATTGGGCGAGGAGCTTGAATGGGATTCCGTGTCAGTGAGGTTCAGGCGACGCCCAACCCCAATGCAGCCAAGTTTGTGCTGGACCGGATGATTTCTGAGCAGCCGGTAAGTTTCTTTAATGCCGAGGCGGCTCGCGATCATCCAATTGCGTCGCGCCTGTTCGAGATTCCGGGTGTGAGCAGCCTGCTGCTGTTGGGAGACTTCGTGACGGTCAACAAGCAGGCCGACGCGAAATGGAGTACGATCAAGCCGCAAGTCAAGAAAGTCTTGGCGGATGGATAGGATAAATGATTTCGAAATTCTCGAGGGAACCGGACGTTGAATCAGTCGTAAGACTGGTGCGAAGTGTTTCTTCCCTCCTTACCCGGTAGGTCTCACCCACGCCTACCGGGTTTTTTATATGGCTTAAAGAGGTGGGGCTGCTCCCGGGTCTCGCCTGCCCAAAGAGGGGAATCGGCTGTAATTAGACAGGGGGTTGCCTTGACAGATGCCCGGCAAACTCCTAATTTACCCCTCCTTCGCGGTGCGTGGCGGGTCTGATGCCCGCCTTGTTTTTTTGCGTGCCGGGAGGTTCTTTCCGCAAAAGAAAGTCCGATGTCCCCGCAGCCACCCATCCGGTGGACGCGGCGTCAGGAGAGTGACGATGGTTCCGGTTCAGAAAGTCAGCAAGGCTCGTAAGCGCAAACGCCGGTCGCATCTGGCATTGCGGCCAATCCACTATGTCCGTTGCCCCCAGTGCAGCAACGCGAAGCTGCCCCATGCAGCCTGCGACAACTGTGGATATGTGAATCCGAAGTTGGCGCTCCAGGTCGAAACCCAAGGTGAATAGCGGATTTGCCTTAGTCCGCAGCGACGGCTGTGGATGAGGGGATTTCGGAGGATCATCGGTGCGAGCTGCGGTTGATGTCATGGGCGGTGATCACGCCCCGCAAGCCATCTTGCAGGGTTGCTGGGACGCCGCGCCGCTGCTGGAAGAGGATGACCTTGTGCTCCTGATCGGCGATCAGGACATCATTAACCGTGGCCTGGCCGAGTCCGGCCTCTCCGACGAACTCAAATCCCGTTACAAAATCGTCCATACCACCCAGACGGTCGAGATGGACGACTCGCCTGTCGAGGCCATCCGCAACAAGCCCGACAGCTCCATCGCCGTGATGTGCAAGCTCGCCAGCAAGGGCGAAGCGGATGTCGTCATCAGCGCCGGAAACACCGGGGCCTGCGTCGCCGCCGCCCAACTGCGCATGCGGACGCTTCCGGGGGTCAGCCGGCCGGGCATCGCCGTCATCCTTCCGACATTCCACGGGCCGGTCGTCGTCTGCGACGTTGGCGCCAATATCTCCCCCAAACCCAAGCATCTGCAACAGTACGCCATCATGGCCAGCTCCTAT
This sequence comes from uncultured Tepidisphaeraceae bacterium, assembly GCA_964606625.1. Taxonomy (GTDB): domain Bacteria; phylum Planctomycetota; class Phycisphaerae; order Tepidisphaerales; family Tepidisphaeraceae; genus CALEKX01. The sequence goes on from CAZSJB010000394.1 coordinate 2,168, forward strand.
GCCCAGGCGCTGGCGGGCATCGAGAATCCCCGCATCGGGTTGTTGTCCATCGGCGAAGAAGACGCCAAGGGCACAGCCATGATCAAGGAGGCTCGCAAGCTGATGCGCGATGAGCCGCAGATCAACTTCATTGGCAACGTCGAGGGACGCGATCTGTTCAAGGGTGTGGTGGATGTGGTCGTCTGTGATGGATTCGTCGGCAATATCGTGCTGAAGTTTACCGAAGGAATGGCTGAGGGGCTGTTCCAGACGATTCTGGCTGAGTTGCAGGAGTTCGCACCCGACCTGCTCGAACAGTTCAAGCCAGTGATGAAAAAGATGTACCAGAAGCACGACTGGCGCGAATACGGCGGGGCGCCGCTGCTGGGTGTGGGCGGGTACTGCCTGATCTGTCATGGACGGTCGGATGCCCTGGCGATCCGCAATGCCATTCGCGTGGGCAAACAGATGGCGACCAGCGGGGTCAATGAAAAGATCGTGGCGCGCATCGCCAAAAGCATACCGTCTGAAGAATAGCAAGTACTGCCGATCTCCGGTTCCCCCGTGTTGAATGGCTATGGAACCGTCTGGCAGATTACGGTTCAATCGGCAATCGAAACATGACTCAATTCTCAGCCATCCTCACGGGTACGGGCAGTTGCCTGCCGGAAAAACGCCTCACCAACGACGATCTGTCCCAGATGGTCGATACCAGTGACGAATGGATTACCCAGCGCACCGGTATCCGTGAACGACGCATCGCCGCAGAAGGTGAAACGACGGCCAGCCTTGCCACCGTTGCAGCCCAGCGCGCGATCGAGAGTGCGGGCATTGATCCAGCCGAGATCGGGCTGATTATCGTTGCCACCGCCACGCCCGAGATGGTCTTTCCAGCCACCGCGTGCTTTGTCGGCGCAAACCTGGGCCTTCATGGCGTGCCCGGATTTGACCTGTCGGCTGCATGCAGCGGATTTATCTATGCCCTGGCGACCGGTGCCAACTTCATTCGCGCCAGCCAGGCGAAGCATGTGCTGGTGATCGGTGCTGAAACGCTCAGCCGCGTCACCGATTACACCGATCGCACCAGCTGCATCATTTTTGGAGATGGCGCTGGGGCAGTGGTGCTTTCTCGATCCACGGAGACCGGTCGGGGCCTGATCTACAACAGCCTGCATGCCGACGGTCGCGGCAGCGATGCCA
>CAZSJB010000395.1:0-3344 GCA_964606625.1 uncultured Tepidisphaeraceae bacterium
GCAGAATCTTTCTGAACGTCCCGTAATGAGGCCCGCCATGACGACGACATCGCATTCTCAGGATTCCTCTCGCGCCGGCGGCGCTGCCGGCAATCTGCTGGCCGGTGGATGGCGGCAGTTGTCTGATCATGTGAGCAAAGCCATGTGCGCCCTGCGGGCGATCAACGGGCTGCGCCATCAGGCGGAAGTGATCTTCCCGGGACACCTCTCCCAAGGCAAAAGCCGCGCCTGGCTGGAAGCGCCCGAAGGCGGCGAGATCGTACGTCTGCCGGTCCAGCACAAACCGGGCGACCCCTCGCAGACCCAGTTTATAGTCATGCTCGTGGCTACTGCGTTGCAGAACGATGGCACAGCCCATCCACAGCCAAATCACTGTCCCACGGCGATCCTGTTCTACTCCAGCGAGATGAACCTCGCGACCGTGGCTCCCCAGGTTGAACACCTTCGACGCATGGGCCTGAACGTCGCCTGTCCCGAGTACATCGGCTATGGCATGAGCAGCGGCCAACCGTCGGAAAAGGCCTTTTACGCCACCGCCGATACAGCGCTGCGCTACATGCTTGAGCGGCCGGAAACGGATCCGCACCGCATTGTCCTGATCGGCTGCGGCATCGGCGGCGCGGTCGCAGCCGAGCTGGCGGCGCGGCATGATGTGGCGGGCCTGGTGCTGCTGAGCACCCCCACCAGCATGTGCGACCTGCTAGCCCACCGTCTGCCGGATCGAACTGTGCAGATGCTCGTGCGTCAGCGGTTTGATGCTTCGGCGCGGCTGAAAGAGGTTCGCTGCCCAATCCTGATCTGTCACGACAGCGATGATTCGGTCATTCCCTTTGAAATGGCTGAACAGCTCGCCATCGCAGCCCGTTCGGTGGTGCGACGTGTGCCCATGGAAGGCAGTGGACGTCATGGTGCCCAACTGCTTGAAGAAGAAGCTCTGCGGCGGCCGCTGAAGGAGTTCATTGAGGCCTTGCGTCCCCGGCGGGTCACGGCTGAAGCTCGCCAGCCGGCCATGGTGATGGTACGGCCCGTGCCCATGCGGCTGGTAAACCGCACCGCAAATGACGCCGCTGGATCCGATGCGCATGCACCGGCCCCTCTGGAGGAACCGGCAGTGCTGGCTGCCCAACTGCCGCTCCAGTCATATCCACGGCCCGCGTCCCGTGCCTGCTGAGACGTCGTGGGCCTGCGGATCACCCTCCAATCGCCGCAGATTTGATGCCTTCAGGCATGAAGATCAAGCCGATACCGGCACTTGGCGTGATCCCCGCGAAGATAAAGCGGATGCCGGCGAGGCACGGGCACAATCTCAACCAGTTCTGCGCCCAGCCGCTCGCACGTCCGTCTTGACGGGTAGTTATCCGGATTAGTCGTGATCCACAGGGGATCCTGCTTGTGCGATCGCGCCAGCGGCAGCAGCAGTCGTACCGACCGCTCCGCGTAATGTCTGCCGCGAAACGGCGGATAGACGTGATAGCCGATATGACCGTAGTAGACCTCCAGGTCCTTTGAAGAACCAATCCGCAGAGTCACTGCGCCAGCTACGCCGATCCGGCCGTTGATCTCCACCTCCATCCAGAAGTGATAGGCTGGCACGATGCCTTTGGAAGGCAGGGGAGGCTGACGGCCATCGGGCCACATCTGGATCTGGCGCACCAGTTCTGCCCGGGTGATCGAGGCCAGTTCCGGATCATCCCGTCGGGTAAGCGGATGCTCGATCGCGGCCATGGCAACCTCAACCAGCTCCAGGCGTGGCGAGACAAGCCTCAACTCCTGGTCGATCAGCGGCCCGGGATCGAGGAACCGCATGGATGGCGCGGATCGCGTGAACGTGAATCGCATAAGGCCGTATCGCCATCAGGGCGACCGCATTTCATCATACGGCATAGCTTGCGATGCGTGGGAGATGAAATACCAGCCAACGCAGAGGCCCGATGCCCTTGGGCCAAGGCTGCGCCACTTGGGGACAATGCGGAGGCATCTGCAATCTTCAGAAGGCGAGAGGAAGAAACTGCACGCAGGCGTTACAACAGGCCACCTTCACCGAAGAGCGTGCTTGCCCGTGTGAACAGCACGATCAGGGCAATGATGCTGACCAAGGTCGCGACGGCAGTCAGGGCCGTGTAGACATTGTTGGTCGGCTTGACGGTTACCACATCACCGGATGCCGCACGTGTCATGACGTTACCTCAGAATAGGCGAAGAAAGTCTAACAAATACACATCCACGGCAGCGATCAGCCGCGGATCTGGGTCGTCACTTCACTGCCCGGGCGGATGTCATCGACGCGCGGGCCGGTCAGGCGACCGGACGCTTCGTTGGCATCGACGGCTTCGACAATCAGCGTGCCTAGGAAGCTGGCACTCTGGCGGTCAACCACCTTGAACTCCATCCCACGGCGGACGGCATCGGCACTACCCACGGAGATCGTCGCGTACGGCCGACCCGCAATCGAGCGCTTTTCGGTCACCACGCCACGGATCGCCGGAGCACCAGCACGCAGCCCGCTGCTGGCCACCTGCGGATCAATCCCAGCATCCTCAAGCATGCCACGGTAGCTGTTGGCGGTCTGCTGAAGCTGGGCCACTTCCTCTGCCAGGTAACGACGGGCACGCTCGGTGGCATCGAGCTGATTGGTCAGCTCGCTGACCCGCTCGTTCAACTCGGCATTGCGAACCAGCGTCTCGTTGGTCGTATCGCGAAGCTGGGCAATTTCGGATTGGAGCTGGGCAGCCTGCTGTTGAGCCGCCTGGGCGGCTTCGGTGGCAGCCCGCAGATCCAACGACTGGGCGGACAGCGTCTTGCTCAGTGTGGCGATCTCAACCTGCTTGTCCGCCAGTTGCTTGCGGGCCTCCAGCAACGCCGCATCCTTCATGGCGATCTGATCCTGCGCTGAAGTCAGCAGCCGGTTCATTTCAGCCACAGCGGCGTCGGACCGATCCACCCGCTGCTGGGTACTCACAGCCAGCGCCTGGTAACGAGCTTCGGCTTCCTCGGCAGCCTGACGGAAGTTCTGATCGCGATTCACAAACACGACCAGTCCTGCCGACTGCAACAGCGAGCAAACAACCAACAGCACGACGAAAACTTTGGTGAGAGCACTCACGGATGGCTCCTTGGACCCACGGTGTCCGGCAATGATGTTTCAGTCCGACCGTGATGTTGACCCGCTGACTGCTGAAACCGCCGCGAATGCACGGCTTGTTCAACGATCAACCAGTTCGACACCATCGACAAGCCAACGGGAGAAGCCCGTAGCGGTATGCGCCTGCCGACTCAGCAACCTCCGCGGCAAGCTCCCAAAATCGCCGCGCCACACGGTGCACCGATACCGGGTTCCGCCTCAG
>CAZSJB010000396.1:0-3344 GCA_964606625.1 uncultured Tepidisphaeraceae bacterium
TGAATGCACGACCATCCAATCGCGGGTCCCAGCCGTCTAACCGGCAGCGCATCGTCTGGCAGGGCTGGGCGATCGACTTGCCGGCGCGCTGGAACCCCGTGAAGCTCGAAGGCACCTTCGAGCAGGGATACGCGCTGTTCGCCGATCTGCACCGGGCGCGCCTGGGCATCCGCTGGAGCCGTGACCGCCGCATCACCAGGGATCCGCAGCGATGGGCTGCGCAGGCGATGCGCGATGAAGTGGGGCAACTGGCGGCTGAGGAGGCCCACCCTCATCCGCTGTCGCAGGACGGCTTCACCGAGTCGCTGCTGTACCTCGAACCCCAGCCGCCCGGACGGGATGTGTGGGTGGGATACAGCCCTGTCTCCGATCGCGGCGTGCAATTGATCCATCACGCGCGGCGACGAGAGCGGATTCTGCCAGACCAGTTGCTGCCGACTCTGATCGACCAGAGCGACCAGCCAATGCGCCAGTGGTCAGTGCTGGATCTGAGCTGTGAAGTGCCGGCTTCGCTGAAGTTGGACAAGCCCCTGCTGTTCGCCGGAGACCTGGGGCTTCGGTTTGTCGGACCGAAAAGTGAGCTGTTCGTTCGACAGATTGCCCCCGCCAGTCTGGCCCTGAAGCGCATGCCCATGGAAAACTGGCTGCGCCGGATGCAGCGCGAGCGCAGGAAGCACTATCGGCCCAGCAAGCTCGTGTCAGCGTGGTCGGCCTCGCTGGAAGAGGGGGAGACATTACAGGGAATTGAAGCACCTTTGCCGCGCCGACGGCGGTTTTTCTGGTATTTTCGCCTTTTGCCGATGCTTCGGACTATTGCGGTGCATGATCAGATCCGCGACCGCCTCGTGATGGTGCAGGGCGGAGGCGAAGGCATCGATCTTTCGCAGGTGATTCGATCGGTCGGCTGGGCGGGTGCGGATATACTGGATCGTGCCTGACGCTGGAACCATGTTGTTTGGCCGTAAAAAACCTCGTCTGACCATCCAGCAGCAACTGGCTGCACGTCCGCTGCGCCTGGTGGATGCTGAAGTGACCGAGCGCGAGGATGGCGGGGCGAACCTGACCGTGATGCTGCGCCAGACCCGCTGGAGCGGATGGTTCTTCAGGATGCCCGAAGGGGCGAAGAAGACGTTTGAGCTGGATGAGATGGGCCGATTTGTCTGGGATCACTGCAATGGAAAAACCAGCGTGCAGCAGATCATCCGGCGGTTGTCAAAACGGTATAATCTCAACCTGCGTGAAGCACAGGTCGCAACGGTGCAGTTTCTGAACATGCTGACGAAGAAGGGGTTGATCGGAATGACGCTTCGGGATGTGCCCGGAGCCGGCAAGTAAAGACCCAACACGATGAGCACAACGCAAGACACCATCAAACGTCAGCCGATGCTGCCGCTGAGCAAGGCGGTGGAGATCGCCTGGAAAAGCATTCATCTTCGGCTTAGCCGCAGCCTGCTGGTAACCAGTGGCATCGTGTTGGCGCTGGCGTTTCTGATGTCGATCCTCGCCTCGCAGGCAATGCTCAACGGCATGCGCGCGTGGATTGCCAATCCTCAGATCAGCGTCACCCGCGAAGAGCAGCAGGCCCTGCGCGAGGAGCTGACGGTCAAGACCGGTGCGTTGCGCGAGGCGGTGGCGGTCGCCGCCAAAGCCGGCCGCAAGCCCGATCCCGCCTGGTCGGCGGAAAAGACGTTTGGTGCGCCGCTTCAGCAGATCCAGTCCGAACTGGGCATGACCCTGCCCTTGACCATCGCCGAGTTGGAATCCGCCATGGCAGCCAATCCGGAACTGGCGCCCCAGTTTGCCCAATGGCTGGAAACGGCCCGCACCCTCAAGCAGGCACGCGATGAATACACCGCGCCTCAACGCCTGCTGGCGATGATGGAAGCCAACGGCGTGCCTTCCACCGAAGAGGCCATCGCTCAAAGCCGTACCCAGACCAACTGGCTGATCGGACTGGCGCTGCTCGTGGCGTTCGTGGGGATTCTCAACGCCATGCTGATGAGCGTTACCGAGCGTTACCGTGAAATCGGCACGATGAAGTGCCTGGGGGCGCTCGATGGTTTCATCATCAAGCTGTTCCTGATTGAAAGCCTGTTCCAGGGCATCGTCGGCACTGTGCTGGGGATTGCGATCGGGCTGGGCCTGAGCATGGCGGCGGTTTCGATCAGCTATGGCGCGTTTGCGTGGAAGAACGTGCCCTGGGATGAGATTTTCAGGGGCGTGCTGATCTGCCTGGTCGTCGGGGTGGGGCTGACAGTGGCGGGAGCCCTTTATCCGTCCTGGCGGGCTGCGCGGATGCAGCCGATCGAGGCCATGCGTGCCGATACATAAACGTCCGTTACTTTTGAGGAGATTGCGTGATTCATAAAGCTGCCATCGTGATGCTGTCTGTTGTTGCCCTGATCGGTTGCCGGCCGAAGGGGGAAGTGGTGCGCTACATGGCGCGCCCGCCGGCGAAAGTGGTCAGTGCGCCAGAGGACGGCACTTACCTGCTCTACCCGGGGATCAATGATCCAGCCATCCTGGTTGAAGAGCTGCGCGCCGGGGATCCGGTGGGTTTCCGCCTCGTGGATAATCCCCAGGGCGGGCGTTCGCTGGTGGCGGTGGTGGGAGAGGATCAGTCGTTGCGGCTGGACCGCGGCGAGCGCTACGCATGGATGCTCCAGCATCGCATGGATCAGTCATCCCAGCCGGATGGCGTGGCGGCTGGGAAGGATGTGCGGCGTCAGCGGCAGGAGGCCGCCCAGCGCGCCTATGAACAGGCCAAAGCGGAACTGGAACGTGCACAGAAAAACTTTGAAGCCGCCGAGCGCCGCCTGAAAGAGGCACAGCAGGCTGCTGAGTAAAACGAATCAGCCGTAACCCCAAGACCTTGGAGCAAGCATGACGACGACCGCCGACACAATCGCATCCGGCCAGCCGGGAACGCTTTCGGAGTACACCGTGCGGACCATCGATGTGAAGCGCGTCTATCGCATGGGCAACGAAGAGATCCATGCCCTCAAGGGCGTCAACATCTCGATCCAGCGCGGCGAGTACATCTCGATCATGGGCCCGTCCGGCTCGGGCAAGAGCACGCTGTTCAACATGATCGGCGGCTTGGACAAACCCACCGAAGGCAAGGTCTACATCGACGAGGTCGACATCGCGCAGCTCGACAGCTATGAGCTGGCGTGGATGCGCTGCCACAAGATCGGGTACATCTTTCAGACGTTTAACCTGATGCCGGTGCAGACGGCCCTGGAGAACGTCATGCTGCCGATGATCTTTGCGGGCATGAACACCGCCGACGCCCAGGACAAGGCGGCAGAGATCCTCAAACGCGTGGAGCTGGGGCATCGCAT
>CAZSJB010000397.1:0-3339 GCA_964606625.1 uncultured Tepidisphaeraceae bacterium
ACATACTCAGGATTATCATCGGGAATGGCGGCGGTACGGACCACCAGGTCGATATCGCGCGACAGCAGCTCACCGCCCTGGGTGCGGCTGATCTTCGCACCCCGCTTGATCAGGTCGAAGGTTTGTGCGGTGGGATGGGGTTCACTGCCGGTAACGATGGCGCCGCAGTCGATCAGGATGCGGGCCAGCCCGTTCATCCCGCTTCCCCCGATACCAATAAGATGTATCCGCTTGCCGGTGAAACGGCTTGCGGGCAGCGACTCCATTCGCAACTCCCAGGGGGCAGATTTCACGATGTGTCCCATCCTACATCCTCACCCGTAGCAGCACAATTCCACGCCACTCGCACTGCATCGTGCCGTGTCTACGGTTCAACAGATACTTCATTTCACTTAAGCGATCTCGGCCGCTGCGCATCGCCTGTCTCTGCCTTCATCGTCCAAGGCCAGCGGCAAGCGTGAACCGTACAGGGCCTGTAAAGGTTATCGACCTCTGCGTGGTACTCAGGGATCGTTACGTGAAGCAATGACGTGCAGTTCTTCCAAGAGGGCGCGAACCTTCTCGCGGTCCGCCAGGGCCTGGATGCTTCCGGAGATATTGGCGCTGCCGAGAGGATCGGTCATCGCGCCGCGAACCAGTTGTGGTTCGATGCGGACGTTGCGGAGCGTCACGCCCGCAGCCTCTTCACCGGGATAAACCCCCACAAACCCGGTGCCGCGGTAAATCAGCACATCCTCACCCGCGGTCGCACCCGTGGTGAGTACATACCAGTTGACGGTTGCATTGCTGGCAGCGGGGTCATCCGAGCGGGTGCTTCCCTTGGGACGCCAAAAGGTATGGATATGCACGACATGCCGCACAGGCAGTCGCTCCACCGGCTGAAGCCGCTCGCCCGGCCGCACACTGCGGTCACGGTCAATCGAGCGATACACCAGGAGGATGTCGTAATCGCCGTCGTCATCGCGGGCAATCCAGGCTTCCTCAAAGGTCTGCGAAAAGGCTTGGCCGGTATCGGTGCGCGTTACCTGCAACTGCCCCCCCGGGGCCGAACATCCAGCCAAGGCCCCGCAAAACAGGACCAGCATCACACCGATGAGCAGGCGAATGGACATGAGTCGTAAGCAAAGGGTAGCCAGACGTCAGAAGATACGTAAGCCACGGCGATCTACTGACTTCTGGCTACCGGATGTCAGTGATTGATCTGCTTATTCCAGCCCCAGCAGCGACAGCGCATCCCGTTCGACAATGCCACGAAGGGCTTCGCGCGGAATCAGCGGCAGGTTGGTTCCCTGGGCGATCTGGTTGATGCTGTACAGCGCCTCGATGCACTCCGCGGCGCTGCGATAAGGAAAGTCCGATCCAAACAGCAGCTTGTCAATCACGCCATACTGATAGGCGCTGACCAGCGCGTTGTATGCCTGCCACGGCCGGGACAGCAGCCCGCTGACGTCCGCGTAGACGTTAGGATGCTTGCTGAGCAGGCAGATGGTTTCATCCACCCACGGCTGACCCAGCTGCGCGATCACGATCCGCAGGTTGGGGAAGGTGCGCGCCACTTCGTCAAACAAGTACGGCCGGGCATACTCAAGCTTGCTGCCCTGGGTAAACTGGTTGCCGGAATGGCTGATCACAGGCATGCCCAGCTTTTCGCATTCGGCGTAAACCGCCATCGCCCGGGTATCGGTGGGATGGAAGTCCTGGTTCGCCGGCGAGAGGGTAATCCCGCGAAGCTGAAGCTCGTTGCGAGCAATCTGCACTTCCTCAACGGCGATGTCTTCGGTCGGATCAATACCAGCGAACCCAATCAGCTTCTGTGGAAACCGTCGCACATAATCGGCGACATAGACGTTGGGAATCTCGGCGTGCATGTACCGGCTTTTAAAGCCCAGCACGATGCTCTTATCAACGGCAGCCGACTGCTCCCAGTGATGATCCGCATCGGCAGCCGGTGTGTTGCGCCAGCTGGCACGGTTTGCACCCAGGCGATGCGACGACATCCGTGGACGGGACGGCTTGGCGATCTCACCCAGCTCCAACGATCCAAGCTGTTCAGGAGACTGCCAGATATGCGTGTGACAATCGACGATCATAAGCACTCTTGATAGACCACGACCGGCGCCCTCCTGGCTTTGACGTTCCCGGGCGTCCTTGCCGTCGAGTCTGTATACGTCCTACGGTGGTCCCATATCATAGGGTTCGCTGAAGATTCGTCAAAGAATCCCGCGTCCCGCCGGCTCGGCCAGCTCGACACCACTCATCCTTATCGGACCCTCACGCGTTTAAAGATCAGTTCTGGTTCCGGATTTTTCTGCAATCCGCCCAAACAACCCGATCTCATGGCCCCCTGCACATCGCATGCCCTACCGATCCCATCCCCCTACCATCCACCGAGTAAAGGTGTCTGGCCCAGGCCCGCGAACTTGGGTTCGTTTTGAAAAACAATTACTGCTCAACCTTTGATTCCGCGTCAAAAATGCGGATTTGGTGGGTTCGATTGGGTTCGTTTTCAGGAACACAAAACGTCCGGATCGCTTGCCCTCAAGCAAGCATCCACAACGGAATTATCTCCGTCAACGTGCAGCAGCGAACAAAAGTCATTGATGGGATTCCTTTCGAGACAGGCACGACTGGCTGGCGGCGAACGTTGCCAGCGCGAGGATTGACCTCGCAAACTATACCCTAACTATCACGTCCGGTCAAGAGACTTCAATTATTTGCGAATATGGGGGAAGTGTCCTCGGACAACCCCTCTCCTCTGGCAGGCCCAACAGTTAATTGGAAAAACAGGGGGAACCTCCAGCCGGAAAGTACGTAACCCTGACGGGTAACGGGATAATTGGGGCAAACTTCATCCAAACGAAGATTTCCCAACCTGCCAAGCCATTGTGAAATACGTCACAAGCGCCTGTTGTTGCATAAGTTACACGGATCAGCCGGCGCAGATTTTGCCTGCACGTCTAACGTGAGACTGTCCGATAATAAACATGATCCCTTGCTGTTCCCGCAGGTCATAGCCCTGCCGGGATCGCTGTCATACAGTCCACCGGGCCGGCCATCGGCTGCCCGTTTTGGAGCCGAGATGTCGCGAGTTGTTGTTATCGCCCTGTTGATCGCGCTGATCGGATTGATCGCCCGGCCAACAGAATTCTCCCCAAGTCCTCGCCTTCCCAAGTCGGCTTCGGGATACGTGGCTCATCCCGTGCCCGTGGATGTGGACATTCCCACCGACCCCGCCCAACCGGCGGCTGCCAGCCCGACCCCTCTCCCCACCGCCACTCCGTTCCGCATCGAGCGCGGCCAACCGGGATTCTGGCAACTTGTGCAGGATGCCAACGGCGT
>CAZSJB010000398.1:0-3334 GCA_964606625.1 uncultured Tepidisphaeraceae bacterium
TCAGCCGATCGTTCCCTCGCAAGTCTGGATCGCGGGCAGGATCGTCCACCAGAACACTCCTTAGGGAAGAGTCCACTGCCGCCAAACACCACCTCCATGATCTGAACGATTGCCCTCAGCAGTGACAAAGCGACCTGAAACACCCATAATCAGTGCATGAAGCTCTGTATCTCTACACTGGTGTGTCCATCCTGGGCGCTGGATCAGATCATTGACGGCTGCGTCCAGGCGGGTGTACAGGGAATCGACTTCCGCGGCATTGGGGACGAATTGGATATCACCCGGCTGCCGGAGTTCAATGAACACCTCGATCAGACGCTCGCTCGCCTGCGCGAACACAATCTGGCAATGCCCTGCCTGAACACCTCGATCAAGCTGATCACGCCCGATACGGAAAAATGGAATGACTTCCTGGAAGAATGCCAGCGCTATGCCCAGCTTGCCGGCCGGTGTGGAACGATGTACCTGCGGGTTTTCGGTGGAAGCATCCCTGAGGGGATGTCCCGCGAAGAAGCACGTGTCCTTGGTGAACGCCACTTGCGACAACTTAGCAAGATTTGCCGCCCTCACGGTTGTCGGCCTGTCCTGGAAACGCACGATGCGTGGAAGACATCCGATCAGGTGCTGGAGCTCGTGCATGAGTTGACACCTGAAGAGGCTGGTGTGCTGTGGGACATCGAACACCCCTACGGTGCAGGTGAAACGGTAGAGCAGACCGTCCAGGGACTGCGACGCTACATCTGCCACGTCCATGTAAAAGATTCGATCACCAGCAATGGCAAACGGATGAACAAGCTGTTGGGCGAAGGCAATCTGCCGATCCGTGAATGCATCCAGGCGCTGCGTGACATCAATTACGACGGATGGTGGTCCTTGGAAACGGAAAAACGCTGGATGAAGGAAGCGCCTGAACCCGAGCAAAGCGTTCCGCAGTTTGTGCAGTACATGCGGTCATTGGGATGAGTCCAGGATAAACGTCACTGGCCCATCGTTCAGCAGTGAAACCTGCATATCAGCGGCAAACTGGCCGGTGGCGACTGGAACCCCCTTCGCAGCAACGGCAGCAACGAGCTCATCGAACAGCCGTTTGGCGTCTTCCGGAACAGCAGCCGGGTCAAAGCTCGGCCGCCGCCCGCGACGCGTGTCAGCCGCCAGTGTAAACTGGCTGACCAGCAGGATCGCGCCACCCGCCTGGCGGACATCCTGATCGAAATGCTTGCTGCCGTCGCTGCTACGGAAGATCCGCATCGCCACAAGCTTCTCTGCCATCCACGCCACTTCGGCGGAAGTGTCCCCTTTCACTACCGCCACCAGGGCCAATATGCCGTGTTCAATCCGCCCCACCGTCTGGCCATCCACCTCGACGGCTGCATGACGAACCCGCTGAATCACACTTCTCATCCACTCACCTGCTGAATCATGGTGCCCAGGGTCTGTTCCGCAGTGACTCTGTCGATTCGGACCTGCACCGCATCGCCGGTTTGCACTGTTCCTCGGGGCTGAAAATAGATTGGGAAATAGCGCGCGCACCGCCCATGTCGCAAAGATCCTGAAGAGGCCTCCCCCTCGACCAGGACTTCGACGGTCTCCCCAATAAACCCACGGCGATAGGCGAGGCTGCTAAGCTCTGCCCGCCGTCGCAGTTCGTGGATGCGGGCATTGGCTGTGGCGGGTGGCACGAACTCGCTTTGCCAGCGGGCAGCCGCCGTTCCGGGGCGCGCCGAGAAACTGAACGCATGAATATGGATGAACCCCGCTCGGTCCACCACTTCCAGTGTCTCGGCAAACTCATGATCTGTCTCCCCAGGAAAACCACAGATGATGTCCGTCGTGAGTGCAGGCCGATCAAACGCCTGTTTCATCTGATCGATCAACCACAGGTAGTCATCTCGCGTATACTGACGGTTCATCCGTCGCAGCAGGCGCACCGAACCACTTTGCAGGGGTAAATGAAAATGGGGCACAACCTGGGGGAGTTGACTCAACCGACGGATGACGTCCGCTGTCAGATCGCCGGGCTCGAGGCTGCTGAATCGCAGCCGCCGTAATCCCTTCACCTGTGTACACAGGGCCTCCGCCAGGTCTGCCAGATGATGCGCTGCGGGTCGCTCCTGCCGCCGTCGCAAGGCTGTTGGCTGTCCATAGGCACCCAAGAAAATCCCGGTCAGCACGATCTCTTGATGCCCTGCATCCACAAGCTGCTGGGCCTCTCGGACAGCATCGGCAATCGGCTTGCTCCAGAGGTTCGGACGCAGCTTGGGAATGATGCAATAGGTGCAATGGGCATCGCATCCATCCTGAATCTTGAGAAACGCGCGCTGATGGCCACTGAAGCGCTGATCCAGAATGGGCAACGCGCGCATCCCGGGGCCCGCATCAGCCGGAATTTTCTTGACCGCAGTCTCCCCCTGTGATTTACTGAATAACGTGGCAGACAGACCCGGACGTCCATGCCTTGTCATCCATCCATCATTCCCGTTTTGTTCGGTCGGTTTGTCATTCGGAACTTCATCGCTGCAGGCGGCGGGGGCAAGTGTGTGCTCATTCCCCAGCCAGGTATCTAATAGACTGTTCAGGGTTGCAGCGACGTCTTCATGATGGCTGATTACCGCATCGACACCAGGAATCTGTCGGGCTTCAGCAGGGTTGCTGGTTGCCCAGCAGCCGGTCACGACCACGCGCCGTCCTGCCGAGAGGCATCCTTCACCCGTGGCAAGTTGCTGGCAGAGTTTCTGCGTCGATGCAGAAGTGTCGGCAGTGGGCTGATCGTTCAAAACCGGAAGCCGCGTGGCTCGGCGGACAGTGCGTCGGCTGGTGGCAGCCGCCTGGGTCGTCACACTACAGGTGTGGATGACATGCAGGTCAGCCTCTTCCGCAGGTGCAGCCCTCAGCCCACGGCTCCGCAAGACGGAGGCGATCTGCTCGCCTTCGTATTGATTGACGCGACAACCGAGAATGTGAACGCAGTAAGAGGTCATAAAAAAGAGTCCGGGCCCACTGAGCAATCACGTATGATTCAGGATGCCGGTTCGATTATTTGTACCGCATGAGGCGGCTTGGATCACCCCATGGCGTACCATGGCCAAAAGGAGGCGAACTAATGTTAATGTCGATCGTCTGATAACTTAGAGGTGTTGGCAGAGCAAGCTGAAGGTTGAACTGCAACACCGCAGACGGTACACCATACAGATTCAGCATCCGGGAGCAGTCCACCATGGCGTGACAACTCCCCAGTTACGCAAACTTGCGACCCGCTTCGTCCAAACGCCTTCCCGGAAGGGCCGACCCTTCGGACGACACGGGCGCGGCCGAGGAGTCAATCAATGGCATCCCC
>CAZSJB010000399.1:0-3333 GCA_964606625.1 uncultured Tepidisphaeraceae bacterium
CAAGATCGCCAATGACATCCGCTGGCTGGCCAGCGGCCCGCGCTGCGGCATCGGTGAGATCACCATCCCCGCCACCCAGCCGGGCAGCTCAATCATGCCGGGCAAAGTGAATCCCGTGATGAGTGAGATGATGCTCCAGGTCTGTGCGCGCGTTGTGGGCAATGATGCAACTGTCGCCTTCGGCGGCAGCGGCCTGGGCAGCACGTTCGAGCTGAACGTCATGATGCCGATCATGGCGTACGCGGTGCTGGAGTCGATCGAGCTGATGGCCCGGGCTGCCCGCGTCTTCGCCGAGCGAACCGTCAAGGGTCTGCAAGCCAACCGCGATCGCTGCGAGGGCCTGGTCGAGCAAAGCTTGGCGATGTGTACCAGCCTCGCCCCGATCATCGGCTACGACAAAGCCGCCGAAATCGCCAAGGAAAGCTTCAACACCGGCAAAACCGTCCGCCAGGTCGCGCTCGAAAAGAAAATCCTCCCCGAGGAAGAACTCAACAAAGCCCTCGACCCCAAGCGCATGACCGAACCCCAAGCCGATCAGGTAGGCAGCGGGGGTGGGTGATCCCCACACATCCCGTAGCGTCCACCTCGATGGAGCCACACATTATTTAAGGAGTCCCATGTCCCTCAAGCGAATGGATAACGTCGGCATCGTGGTGGAAGACCTGGATGCTGCGATTGCATTCTTTACGGAGTTGGGGCTTGAGCTCGAAGGGCGGATGCCGATTGAGGGGGAGTGGGCGGAGGGGGTGACCGGCTTGGCGGGGATGCGCGTTGAGATTGCCATGATGCGCACGCCGGATGGGCATAGCCGGCTGGAACTTTCGCGGTTTCTCCACCCGCCTGTCGCAGCCGATCACCGTACGGCTCCCGTCAATGCTCTGGGCTACCTGCGCGTCATGTTCACGGTCGAAAACCTCGACGACACACTCGACCGACTCAGCCGTCTCGGCGCGACGGTCGTGGATCGCGTGGTGCAGTATGAGAACGTCTACCGCCTCTGCTACATCCGCGGACCGGAGGGGATTTTGATCGGCTTGGCGGAGGAGCTTGGGAGAGCGTGACAGGGCGAGGAGGCAAGTTTTTGGATTTTGTTTGCAACGTTTAGGGGGGTGGGGTGTCTTTGTTCAATGGGGGTGGTGCGCTGGTATTTGGGGGAGTCATGTCTTGTGGGGGAGGAAGAAGTTGTGATGTTGGAAAGGGTTCTGGGTGATGGGATGGGGATGGTGGAGCGCTCCGTGAGCGGCGCGGCTAAACGGGGAAATTGCGCGCGGGGGTGGTGGACGAAAGATGTTGCGCCGGGGTGCGCAACTGTGGTTGCAGCGAACCCAGTCGAACCCACTGCTTGGGGGGCAAATCGTGGATTTTGGCGCGCCAGCGGGGGATGGGGGTGGGAGGCGTCGAAATTTGCGAACCCACTTGGGCGCAGCACGGTTGTGCGCACGTCCACTGTTGACGATTCGCGGTCGGTGCGCTGGTTACTGAGAAGCCTGGCGGGCTTCGTACTGGGCTTCGGCTTCTTCGATTTTCCGGTCCATCTCGTGCTTGACGGGGATCAGTTCCTTGATGATCTCAGCCAGCACTTCGATCTGCGACTGCATCGCATCGATGCGCACGACAATCTCAGGGGGGTAGTAATCCAGAACGGGTCGGGTTTCCCGCTCGAAGGTTTCCATGCGCTTGCGGATGACCGCGTCGTTGGCGTCGTCGAACCGGTTTTCCTTCAGGGCGCGACGGCGCAGCCGCTCGACCATCTTGTCCAGGTCGGCGCATCGCAGATAGATGATCTTGATGATCTCGATCTCCTTTTCCAGGAGCTTGGCTTGGGTGATGTTTCGCGGCAGACCGTCGAGCACGATCACTTCGCTTTCGGGGTGGAACTGGTTGATCCACTCCATGCCGGTGATGTACTGCTTCCAGACCTTGATGGTGATGTCATCGGGGACCAGTTCACCGCGCGAGGCGTATTCCCAGAACTGTCGTCCCATTTCGCTGCGCAGGTCGAGCGAGCGGAAGATGTCGCCGGTGGAGGAATGAAAGAATCCCGGGATCTGCCCGATGATTTTGCCCTGGGTGCCCTTGCCGCTGCCCGGCGCGCCGAAGAGTAGGATGGCTTTATATCGCATACAGTTCTTGCCTCGTAAGGTGGCAGATTTAACGAGAAACTGTCAAATGAAACAAGCCGTCCGAGGTTTTTTGGATCTTTAAGGGGGTTTGGATGAGAATCTGGGTGAAATAAGACCATCCCGGACATGTGCTGATACCCCGGAGATATCGGAAGAGAGCAAGCGACATTACATTGTTGTTAGTGTCCCCCCTTGTCCGGTATACTTTTGCGGCTGCGATTTGCATGGGGGTGGATCCGCCAGTGTGTAGGGCGAGTTTCCGGGTGCAATCCGAGATATTTTACTGAGACTCATTATATGTCGGCATACGACGAGATGATTGAGGCGTTGCGGGATGCTGTTCAGGCTGCCCCCGAGAATCTCGCGTTGCGCCGGCAACTTGCCCAGGCCTGCCTGCGTGCCGGGCGTACAAAGGAGGCGGAGAAGGCCTTTAAGGCTGCGCTGGCTCGCCAGCCGCAGAATGTGGAGCTCAAGCTGGGACTGGCCATGGCGTTTCATCGCCAGGGAAAGGATTCGGCTGCGATTGTGGTGGTGGAGGATATGCTGCGGGGTGATCCACCGCCGCAGGCGTTTGTGCTCCATGCGCGGTTGCTGTTGAAGGAGGGGGATGTTGAGCGGGCGGTTCGCCAGTATCGACGAGGGCTGGATGCCGATCCGTCGGTGGCGGATGAGGGGTTGTCGGCACGGCTTGGCGTGTGGCCCAGTGACCTGGGACATCCGCCGGAAGAGGCGGCGGAAGTGGTGGATGGGAAGCTCCGAGCGATGTATCACCCGTTGCCGGAACACCACAGTTGTGAGATCGAAAAGCCCGGGATCAATTTCAGTCATGTGGGGGGGATGGAGGCGCTCAAGGAAGAGATCCGCGCCAAGATCATCCATCCGATCAGCCATGCGGACCTGTACAAGGCCTACGGCAAGACAGTGGGTGGGGGGATCCTGATGTACGGACCGCCCGGCTGTGGCAAGACGCATCTGGCGCGCGCGACAGCCGGTGAGATTAACGCCGGATTCATTGCCGTCGGGATCAATGACGTGCTGGACATGTGGATCGGCAGCTCGGAGCGCAATCTGCATGACCTGTTTGAGCAGGCCCGGCGCAATGCGCCCTGCGTGCTGTTCTTCGACGAGGTGGATGCCCTGGCAGCCAGCCGGTCTGATATGCGCACCAGCGCCGGCCGGCAGATCATCAACCAGTTCCTGTCTGAGCTGG
>CAZSJB010000400.1:0-3319 GCA_964606625.1 uncultured Tepidisphaeraceae bacterium
TCGTATCAGCTTTCATCGCTGGTCTATCCGGATAACACGAATTTGTGATGGTTTTGCATAAGCGACAACATCGCGGTTTCACGCTGCTGGAGCTGGTGCTGGCCAGCGCCATCATCGCGACCATCGCAGTTGCGCTGTATGGGTCACTGGGCGTGGCATTTCGCGGACGTGCAGCCGCTCAGCGGCAGGTGGATGCGATGCGCGAAGCGCACCTGACAATGCAGATCATCACGCGTGATTTCGATCATATCCTGCCGGCTGCCCCTGTTCCTGAGGATGGTGTGCTTCGGACGCTGGCTGGGCCATTTTATGGTGTGCAGATGGGCAGCGGCATCGGAGCATCGGGTGCCCATCTGGAGTACTACATCCTGTCGCGCGATCCACGTCTCGCGGGAACGCCGCTGGCTGAGGGCGTTCGCCGGGTGGAGCTTCTGCTTCGGACGGATTTGGGCACACCGGTACTGGTCCGACGGGTTGAGGCAAATCTGCTTGCCCAGACACCGGCCGATCCCTACGAGGAGGTGCTCGCCAGCAACATCCGGTTATTTACCGCCCGATATTTTGATGGCATCAACTGGCTGGAAGAGTGGGACTCGACACTCCAGGGCGATGCGCTCCCGTCGGCGGTGGAGTTGACGGTCGAGTTTGATCTGCCCGCGCCGCGTGATCCGACCCAGCCGTACCGAGTTGTACGCGTGATTCCGCTTATCGGGCAGTCCATGCAATCGCAGACGGAGACGATCGTTGAATAGGATGATGGCACAATTTTGCTCGCGCCGCCGCGGCACGGTACTGATCGTGGCGATGATCATCATCTTCACCATGGCGTCGATGGTGATCATCCTCAACCGCGCGATGCGGGTGGAGCTGCGCGCCAGTGCCAACCGCGCCTCGCAGATTGAAGCCACAGCCATTGCCCGCGGAGCCGAGCAGTACGTGCTGGCACTGCTGGCTGAGAGTGTCGATCCCATCGAGATGTATGACGAGCAGGCGTTTGCCGCCATTCCCCTGGGAACCGGCCATTTCTGGCTGATCCGCCCGAACTGGGGCGATCCGTCATTGCCCCAATTCGGGTTGGTGGATGAATCCTCAAAACTGAATATCAACGCGCACGATTTCGAAACACTGCGCCGCCTGCCCGGAATGGATGACACCATTGCCGGCGCCATCATCGACTGGCGCGATGAAGACGACGAAACTTCCACGTCGGGAGCCGAGAGTGATGTCTATCTTCGCCGCGATCCTCCCTATCACGCCAAGAATGCTCCCTTCGAGTTCATCGAAGAATTGCTCATGGTCAATGGCATGACCGAAGAGCTGCTCTACGGCGCGTCAGATGAGCTGACTGATGAGGGAGTTGGGTTCGGCCGATCGCTCTCGGGTGAGTATTACCTCACCCAGGGCCTTGCAGACTTTTTCACAGCGCATGGCACGGATGCACGCCTGAACCCTGATGGCGAACCTCGGCTGGACGTGAATGACCAGGAAAATCGTGAAGCACTGCGAACGCTGCTGAGTGACCAGTTGGGTCAGGCTCGTGGACAAGAAGTGGCCGGCCGGCTCCAGGATCGCAATTACCAGGGCATGTTCGATTTTGCCCATCGCCTGGAGCTCACTGCCCAGGAACTGGAAACGATCGAGCCGTACATCACCTTCGGAACCAATGCCAATCGTCGAATCAATGTCAACACCGCACCGCGCGTGGTATTGGAATCCCTGGAGTTTCTGGATGCGTCTCATGTGGACACCCTGCTGGCCCGGCGCGTCTCGGCGGTGGCGAGTAATCCCACGTCGGCAGCATGGGTGCTGGATACGCTCGATTCAACGGTACTGGAAGATGTGGGCGATCGGTTCACGGGACGCGGTGGCGTTTACTCCACCGATATCGTCGCGATGAGTGGCGATGGCCGAGGCGTTGTGCGCGTCCACATCATCGTTGATGCAACTGAAGCAACGCCGCGCATCGTCTACCGCCGTGACTTGACCGATCACGGGTTGCCAATTGATCGCGAAACACTGGCCGCAACCCGTACAGGACTTCTTCGCTAAGACACGCAGATAGGTTGATATGAAGTTCATCCGACGCAGCATTCTCGGAATCGCCATTGATGAAGGAGGCCTGTTGTGCGCTCAGATTGCCACTACGGGTGGACGGCCGACGGTGCAGCGTCTGGGCCGATTGGCGTTTGATGATCAAGCCTCCTTGAATCAACCCGAGGTCCTCGGAGAGCGTTTGCGCGATTTCCTGAAAAAGCACCACATGTCGGCATCGACGGCGGTCATCGGTCTTCCAGCCAAGTGGTTAATCGCCCAGCAACACGAAGTGCCGCCGTCAAATGATCAGCAGGCGGCTGCCATGCTGCGACTGCGGGCTGAGCGGATGACGGTGCATGATAACCACCAGATGGTGTTTGATTACATCGGCGAACCCAACACGCGTGAAAGTGTCCGTGTGCTGCTGGTCGGCATGTTGCAAAACCGGCTTGATCAGGTAACCGCGGCCTGCCGTAAAGCCGGTCTATCTCCCGTTTCCGCGATGCCTACCGCCATCGCCGTCAGCCGCGCTTTTGGCAGCGATGGCCGCCCCACCGTCGTTATCTCGCGCCGCATGGCGGATGTGGTATGGGAAACACCCTCAGGCGCCCGCCTGCTGCGCCATGTTGGCAGTGCCGGCGAAGAAGCCACCCCTGGCGATGTCGCTACGCTCGCCGCAGAGCTGCGGCGCACGCTGGTGCTCAACCCGTCCCTGGGTCCGGCACCGAGCGCCATGCGTGTCTGGCAGGATCATGAACTGTCCAGCACTGATGTCGCGGTGCTCTCCGAGCGGTCCGGCCTGACGACCGAGCTGATCGATGCCCGGCATCTCAGCCAAGCCGCCATTGCGCCCGGCGCCCTCAACGGCGATGCTGCCCGCATGACCGCCGATGCGTACATTCCTGCCATTGCTGTCGCCCTGTGCGGGGCATCCGACCGGCCACCAGTGAACTTCTACCAGTCCCGTCTTGCGCCGCCCAAAGAGCAGCGCTTCAGCCGACGCATGATCACCATCGTCGGTATTGCCGTCGCAGCCGTCCTGGCGCTGGTACTGTTCTACCTCGATGTTCAATCGCTGGAGCGTGAAGCCGATGCGCTGAGTGCCCGCGTCTCATCGATGGAAGAAGACATCGCAGCCGCTCAAAGCCGGGTAGATCGCTTCGCGTATGGCCGCACTTACTTCGAGCGCCGCCCGCCGGTTCTCGACGCCATGGCAGATATCGCCTCGGCTTTTCCCGCCAACAGCTCGATCTGGGCAACGCGCGTCATGCTTCGCGACAATCGG
>CAZSJB010000401.1:0-1791 GCA_964606625.1 uncultured Tepidisphaeraceae bacterium
GGAAGCGTGAATCTTGTTGAGTTCAAAGATCAGGTTGCCTGCAAGTTCATCAATCCGATCGATCACTTGCTCAAGATGCGTCGATCGCACCTCATTGAGGGCTCCGATCTCACCACTGCGGAGCTTGACGGTTCCCTGGTCGGCTTTGAAAACGATGCTGCTCTTCAGTTTTCCGTCGGCTGTAGTTTCCTTGCGGAGCGTTACACCACGATTGGTCGTGTTGACCACCAGCGGCTCGGAGCCGACGTACACGTCAACCACTCCTGAAGACTGCTCGACGGTCTTGATATCCATCAACTCCGCCAGTTGCCGGAGCAACTGGTCGCGCTGATCGCGCAGACCGTTGGCCTGCCCGGCTCCCCCTCCTTCGGCAACGACGATCTGCCCGTTGAGATCTGCGATCTGGCCGGCAATGCGATCAGCATCCGCAGCGCGAGCTTCCAGCCGCTGATCGGCATCGGTCTGGAGGTTGGTCAGGTCTGTCCGCATGGACTTCAGCCAGTTGGCAACGGACTCACCCGTCTGGATGACCACCTGCCGCAAACCGGCATCCTGCGGATTGTTGGCCAGGTTGGACCAGGCATTGAAAAAATTGCTCAGCTGTGTGGACAGATCCTCATCTGTCAGTTCGTTAAAGACGGCTTCGATCCGGCCCAGCCACTGCTGAAGGGTATCCGTGCCGGTACTGTCAGCGATGCTGCCCCGGAGACGGCCTTCCAGGGCCTCATTGATCTGCCGCTGGACCCCGGTGAGATTGATCCCCGTTCCCAGGAAAATGCCCGGCCGGATTTCCTGGTCCTTGGTGGTCGCAACCTGCGCAACCTGGCGGGTGTAGTCCGGATTGCCGACGTTGGCGATGTTGTTGCCCGTCACTTGCAGCGCAGCCTGATGGGTTGCGAGGGCTGACTTACCGGCGTTGAGGGCTCCAAGAAGGGACATGATGCTATATCGCTAATCCGTCGTGACTTATCCCACGGCATTCATGATGCCGATCCTGCTGGAAACCTGGGGGCTGCCAGATTTCGTGTAGATACCGGTGCGCTCCACAGCCCCTGCCAAGAAACGAATGGCTGTATTCAGATGCCCCAGCACACTCCCCGCCACGCGAGAAGACACATGGGTCTTCGCGGCAATCTGGGCGGCGACCTGCTTCAGCTCCTCCCGCAAAGCCAGCAGCGAGGCAGCGCGCTCAGGAAACATCTCAGCGAGTTGCTGGATGGTCAGCTCGCCGCTGGCGCGTGCGGTGCGGCCGATCTGCCGAACCACGCCCCGGCGACGTGTCTCCATCGCGGTGATGCGCAGCCGCACCGCATCCTGGAGCTTGGCGGTCTTGTCCATCTCCGCCAGCTCGAATCGGCGAATCGCCTCGGCATGTGCCTCCACATGACGCAGAAGCTTGTGATGCTCGGCGATCAGCTGGCGCAGCAGATGTTCAACTTCCAAAACCTGGCGCGACATGGACCCTCACATTCTCATACGGATTGGCTGGCCGGGGCGCCGGCTGGCCACGCTGTTCCAAGCGACGAACGATCGCCGAAACAAGCTTGTTATTGGTGCTGCCGGCCATGCGGTCAGCCAGATGCTGGTCAAATAGCGAGTGGAATACCTGTCCACCGCGCCCACCCTCAAACAGGTCGCTCTTGAACGGGCTGTTGCGCATCTGCCTGAGCATCGGGCCAAAGAAGGTATGCGAGACAAGCTTCTGGGCCTGGCGGGTCAGCTCTTCGTGATGCTCGGCGTGCGATTGCTCGTGTTGATCGGTTTCGTGGGCGGATACCACAGCATTGATCG
>CAZSJB010000401.1:1801-3316 GCA_964606625.1 uncultured Tepidisphaeraceae bacterium
CAGTCGCGATATCGGGCGCACGGCGGACATGGTTCAGTTCGTTCAGAAGGCGGAATGCGTCGGCTTGCGCGACGTTAATCGCACTATTTGGCCCCTGATCGCCCTGTGCCCCCAGCGGACGCGCATCCACCAGGGCATTCACCGCAGCAAAGTCTGCCCCGCTGTAAGCGGAGCGCGTTCGCGGCGGTTCATAAGAAGCGCGATTTAGTGTGTTTGCGGTATTTACAACCGGTTGATTCATGAGCGTCTCCGACGCACTTGCCACACGGGTCTCCACCCGTTTTCGTTAATTATTCAGATCATTCGATGATCAGCTTCGCGTGAAGCTTGCCTGTCTTATAGAGCTCCTTGACGATCGTGATGCGGTCTTCAGCCGGCACTTTGAGTTGGTCCAGGGCATTGACCAGATCCCGTAACTGGGCACCGCCCTGGCCGCTGGTGTCCAGTGCAACAACACCCGATTCACTCACAATCGGCGTTCGCGGCGTCGCTACCGGAGGCGGGTTGACCGTCTGAATCGTCAAGCCCTTGTGGCTGATGACGACCGGCGAAATCTGCACATCGCCGGTGATAATCAGCGTGCCGGTCCGTTCGTTAATGACCACCCGCGCCTCTGTGGGAAGCATCGGCACCGGCAGTCGCTGGACCCGGCTTATGAAGCTGTCGGGGCGCTCTCGCTCGCCGGGGGGAATGATCACTTCGATCACCGTGGCGCTGCGGGCGATGGCAAGCGTTTCGCCAGCCGTGTTTTCGGCATCGTTGATGATCTTGGCAATGGTGCTGGCGGTGGTCCAGCTGGCTGAGGGAGCCTCCAGGATCAACTGGAAACGGCCGTTGTCAATGTAGTGAGCCGGCAGATCCGCCTCCATGACCGCCCCTCCCTTGATGACGCCGACCGTCGGCGTGGCCGGATCTTCGATAACCACCGGCCCTTCAGCCAACGCAAAGATCCCGCTGCCGGCGAGAGGGCCTTGCAGAGGTGTGACAAAGAGACGTCCGCCCCGCAGGCTGGTCGCCGCGCCCAGGCTGGTGACGTAGACGTCCAGCCGATCTCCGTTGAGAGCGCCATGAGGCGGAACTGTCGCCGTAATGCTGACCAGCGCGACGTTCTGGGCACTTTGCAGTTCGGCAGTGGTAGCGGCGTTGGAAAACTTCTCAAGCATCGCCGCCAGCGGCCGGATGGCTGGCTGAAACCGTCCGCCATCTCCCGTGCCATTCAGGCCGTAGACCAATCCCAAGCCAGTCAGGACGTTGGTCCGCTGGCCACTGATCCGCGTGATGTCGGCGATCTTCACGGCGGATGCCGTAGATGCCGTCAGGGCGATGGCGAGGATGATGGTCAGAAGGCGAATCATGTTTTGGTTCTTTGTTATTTATTACGGGTTATTCGTGGGTTGCTGCTTGATGATGGTGCTCCGGATAAGGAAAGGAGCGAGCAACCCATAACCACTACGTCCAATAACTTTTTCGTCAGAAGATGTTTGCAAAGTCCAATAATTTCGGGACCCATCCGCG
>CAZSJB010000402.1:0-3310 GCA_964606625.1 uncultured Tepidisphaeraceae bacterium
AGATGATCAGCCCCACCGCCAGCGAGCCGGACGTCACAAACTCGCTGAACTGGAAAACAACCTTTCCCGCAGCCAGCCTCGCCTGCTCGGTGGTGGTGGCATCCCCTGCCGTCAGGATCAGGCGCGTTGTCGCAACGTTCAGCACCAGGCGGAACAGCGTTACCGCCAGCAGCAATGAGGGGAAGACCGCAAACTCCAGCGGTGATTTCACGTAGATCGTCGTCACCAGCACAATGACCGACAGCGTGATATTGATCACCAGCAGGAAATCCAGGATGCCCGTGGGCAATGGTGTGAGCAACACCATCAGCAGGCCAATGAAGGCAATCGGGAAGATCATGCCCCGGTGCTCATGCAGCCTGGTGAAGACGGGATGGGAAGCTAGTGCGGTCACGGTGTTGATGATTCGTTATTTGCTACGCGTTACTTGCGGGTGGCTGTCGTGGTATAGCCTTTAATCCTGACTTCTGTTTTCTGTCTCCTGCCTTCTGACGTCTGGTCCCATCAACTCGCCACCTTCTCGCGGGTCTTGCCGGTCAGTTCATAGACGTAGGCCAGGATCTCCGCGACGGCGGCATAAAACTGTTCGGGGATCTCCTGGCCGACATCGACCAGGCGATACAGGCCGCGCGCCAAGGGCGGCCGCTCGAGAATCGGAATGCCATGGGCAATTGCGATCTCGCGAATACGCATCGCCATGAAGTCAGCGCCTTTGGCGACCACCTTGGGCGCGTTCATGGTTTCGGTGTCATATTTCAGGGCAACGGCGTAGTGTGTGGGGTTGGTCACAACCACATCGGCGCCGGGCACATCCTGCCTGGCGCGCTGTAGCGCCATCTGCCGCGCGATTTCGCGCCGCCGGGCCTTGATCTGGGGATCGCCATCCATGCGCTTCATCTCCTCCTTGACCTCCTGCTTGGACATCTTGAGCTGTCGCTCATGGCGATAGCGTTGCCAGGCGTAGTCGATGATCGCCAGCACCAACAGCACGGTGCCCAGCTTGATCGCCAGCCAGAACAGCAGGTCACTGGAGATGGTGAAGATCTGAACGAACTCGTACTGCTGCACATTGACGATCAGCCCCATCTGATCGCGCACGGCGAGGTAAGCGACCCATGCGACCACGATCAGCTTTGTGAGATTCATCAGGAACTTCACAAGGCCGTTGCCCTCTCCGAACAGGCGTTTGATCCCCTTGGCGGGATTTAGCGAGTCCAGCCGGGGCTGAAGACGCTTTGGACTGATGAAAAACCCCACCTGGAGAATGTTGGCCAGCACCGCCAGAATGACCAAGCCCGCCAGCAGCGGCGCCATGGCACGGGCGATCATCGCGATCATCCCCATCACCAGCGGCCACAGGTCCACCAGCTCCAGCGAAGCCAGCGTCTGCTCGCTGAAAAAGCCGGTCATGATGCTGGTAAGCGCATGAATCAGCCCCCCACCGGTGGTATACAGTAGAATGACTGCCCCCAGCAGCAGGAGTGCCGCCGTGAGATCCTGGCTGCGCGCAATATTGCCCTGCTCGCGTGCCTTCAGGCGACGTTGCGGTGTTGGGGCTTCTGTTTTGTCGCCGAGATCCTCAGCCATTGCACCTCACCGGTTTCAAATCAGTCCCAGACAGGCATCGCGGAACGCCATGATCGAGGAAACCATGGCATCAGCGATGATCTGGCTGGACAGGGCCAACCCCAGAATCAGCAGAAACATCCCGATTGCCGACCGCATCGACAGTCCAGCCGTCATGATGTTGAACTGTGGCATGGTCTTGCCGACCACCCCCAGCACCAGGTCTACCACCAGCATGGTCAGCAGCATCGGAGCAGCCAGTTGCACAGCCAGGCTGGTTGCACTGGCCAGCAACCCAATCAACAAATCGAAAATGCCGGGTGACACCGCGACGCTCAGCAGTGGCAGCGCCGTAAAGCTGTCGCTCAGACCGCGCAAAACGGCGTGATGACCGAACATCGCCAGGAAGATGACAGTAGTCAGCATGAAGAACATCCCACTGACCACCGATCCATGGGCGCCGAACTGCGGATCGAAGATCTCCGACATGTTCAGGCCCATTTGCTGGCCGATGATCTCGCCAGCCCATTG
Organism: uncultured Tepidisphaeraceae bacterium; assembly: GCA_964606625.1. Taxonomy (GTDB): domain Bacteria; phylum Planctomycetota; class Phycisphaerae; order Tepidisphaerales; family Tepidisphaeraceae; genus CALEKX01. The sequence goes on from CAZSJB010000402.1 coordinate 2,098, forward strand.
CGCGGTAATGAACACCAGGCTGACCACCATGCCCAGCGACAGCCCGAACATCATCTCGCCCCCGATTCCCAGCGCCAGTTGAAGCGTTGATTCGGGCACCTGCTCCGGCATGGGCACGACCGGCACGAGCGCAGCCGCCAGAACCAGGCACAGCAGCGCCTTGACCTGCCGTGGGATATTGCCGCTGCCGAATAGCGGCATGAACAGCATCATGCCGGCTACGCGGAAGACCACGAGCACGTAGACGAGCACGAGTTGCTGCAGGTAGTCCGATAACATTTCGCTCGGGCATGTGTTATCCCATTCCCGTCGCGACGCGGCGACGGGCCCAAAACATCAATCAAGGCGTTGTGACCGGAAGCTCGCCCGTCCCGAACAGTGCAGCGGCGTACGCCAGCAACTGGTTCCCGATCCAGGGCGCCAGCACGATGAGTGCAGCCACCATCGAAACGATCTTGGGAATAAACGTCAGGGTCTGTTCCTGGATTTGCGTCACGGTCTGGATGAGTGACACGATAATGCCGACCACCAGACCGGTAAGCAGCATCGGCGATGCGATGATCAACGCCATGATCAGCGTCTGGCGAAGCAGAAGTGTTGCTTGTTCGAGGTCCATGCCCCACACACCCTTCCATGAGTGTCGCACGGCAAAATGACGGAGATGTCATTGGCCGTCTGCCCTGCCGGAACCGCTGGGATCGGTTCCGCTCGCCGCCGCTTCATCCATGAAGCCGCTGCGCGAGAGATCCTACATCACGAAACTACCCATCAAGCTGCCCACAATCAAGCGCCAACCGTCCACCAGCACAAAAAGCAGTATCTTGAACGGCAGCGAGATCAGCACAGGCGGCAGCATCATCATCCCCATGCTGATCAGGATCGCGGAAATAACCATGTCGATGATGAGAAATGGCAAATAGACCTTAAAGCCGAGCAGGAAGGCCGTCTTCAGCTCACTGAGCACAAATGCCGGGATGAGCGTCATCGTGCCGACCTCATCACTGCTGATCTGAAGGCGCTCTTTGGCGCTGGGATCAGCGAACTCATGGAACAGGAAGACGTCTTCATCGTTTCCGCCGGCTTCGATCTGGGCGAGCATGAACTGGCGAACCGGCTGCTGGGCCAGGGACAGCGCAGTCGCCTGATCGATCTCGCCGTTCAGGTACGGCTGAAGGGCTTCGTCGTTGACCCGCTGCCAGGTCGGCCCCATGAC
>CAZSJB010000403.1:0-3307 GCA_964606625.1 uncultured Tepidisphaeraceae bacterium
CGACACCTCGCCGACCTGCTCCTCGGTCAGCTTTGGGTTGAGCAGGTCCATCGTTTGATCCTGGCCGCGCAGGCGGACTTCCCAGATCTCGTTGTCGCCTTCCAATCGCGTGTTTTCGTAGATCAGCATGCGTTTGCGCATGAGGATCAGCCCCAGCACGAATCGGAAGTTCAGCTTGGACGGTTCGGTCGTGTCCTGGAGGCGTTCAAAGAGATTGCGAAGCACTTCATCATCCACAAACAGCTTCTTTTTCGGCTGCTCGGGATGGGGCATGGTGGTCTGCCAGAAGCCGATCAGGTCTGACTTGTCGAAGTCCTGCCATGCCTGCATGGAGACATCCAGCCGCTCGAAGCCTTCGGGAGTTTCCCGAAGGGCGGCCATGAACTTTTCACCAGGTTCGATCGGCTGTTGCGTGACGACGCACCGTCCCTGCGGGCGGGCGACGTGATACTTGTCAGCCGGCTTGCCGGGGGTGGGGGCGCTCAATCCAACCGCTCCTGTCTGATTGATGGATTCCTTGCCGCCGAAGACCCGTCTCCAGCGGCGGCGTCTCACTATAACCGCTGAGACTACTCAACGACAAAGAAGCGGGCGCTGGTTCCGCCCTGGCCGATCGGGAATCTCACCTGCCGATAGCATCGCGGGCAGCGACCGGTGTAGGCCGTTTTCTGGGGATTGCGGTAAATTCGCTGATAAACGCCGCAACAATTAAACAGAACCGACAGATACGGCCGTCCGGCAAACCCATTCTCCCTCGCAGGGGCGTCCTGCGACTGCGAACTGAGTTCGACCTTGTAATCACGCGGATCGGACCTCATGGGAATGACTCTTATCGGCTATATCGGCCTTCGGTCCGCGCCGCGTGCAGCCGCGTCGCGGATTGACCGATGAAAAGAGCGTGAAGCGCAAGACAGCCAAGGCACGCAGGGTCCTCTCGGAGTGGTCCTGGATGATCTTTATTTGCTGGGTGCTCCAGATGGGAGCATTGCTCTATTTCCTCCAGACCCAGACCTGGAGCACGTACTGGTTCTGCCGTGACCTGTACAAGCCGGGACTGGCGCTGTTTTCCCTCGTTGGCAGCGGGTTTCTGCCATCTGAATGCTTCAATCTGTTCAGCAAAACCGGCGTGTTGATCAGCTTCACGGCGGCGGCGCTGATCTACGCAGCCCTCGGCGTGATGGGATTTCACGCGGTGCGTTATATGGCGCGACGCTGATCCGCATCTGTCCTGCGGAGGCCTTTGCCGGGCACCTGCCCATGATTTACCGCAGCGAATCCACCGGAGTTGGCCTACACTAACGGTGTTATGGATCCGAAAGCCAATCCGAAAGTCACCGTCCGCCAGGCCCAGCCGGGTGATATCCCGGTGCTGGTCGAACTCAATCACGCTTCCTATCCCAGCCTGGCTGAGGACAACGTCGTGTGGACCGCTGCCCATCTGGCCAGCCATCAGCGGGTATTTCCCCAGGGGCAGTTCGTTGCCGAGATCAATGGCAGAATTGTCGGGGCGTGTGCCTCGCTCATCGTCGACCTCGGCCGCGACGACCTGCGGGCGCATACCTGGTCGGGGATCACCGACAGCGGGTTTTTCACCAATCATGACCCCGAAGCCGACACTCTCTACGGCGCCGATGTCTATGTCCATCCCGATTACCGCGGACAAGGGATTGGCCACATGCTCTACGAAGCCCGCCGTGAACTGGCGCGCAAGCTCAATCTGCGCCGCATTCTCACCGGCGGTCGCCTCTGGAACTACATCGAGTACGCGGATCGAATGACGCCCGATGAGTATGCCCAGCGCGTTGCTGCCGGTCAGCTCAAGGATCCGGTGCTCAGCTTCCAGCTCCGCGAAGGGTTCGTCTTGCGCGGCATCCTTCCCAACTACCTGCGTGATCCGCGCAGTCGCAACTTCGCCAGCCTGCTGGAATGGCTGAACCCCGACTACAAACCCAAGCCTCGGGGCGCCCGAAAAGTCCGTGTCTCGTGCGTCCAGTACCAGATGCGCAAGATCAATGGATTTGACGATTTCGCTCAGCAGGTCAGCTATTTCACCGACATTGCAGCCGATTACGGTAGCGATTTTGTCCTCTTCCCTGAACTGTTCACCGTGGAGCTCCTGTCGTCGATCGATGCCCTTGCCGCCCGGGAGGGCATCGCCCGCCTGACCTAGTTCACGGAACCCTTGACTGATCTGCTTCGTAATCTCGCGGTGCGCTATGGGATCACCATTATCGGCGGCAGCCATCCCGTGCGGCAGGGGGATCACATCATCAACACGGCCCTGGTCTGTCTGCCGGATGGCACCATCTACGACCAGCCGAAGCTGCATGTCACCCCCAATGAGCGTAGGTGGTGGGGGATCACCGGCGGCAAGAAGCTTCAGGCGATCCAGACGCCCACCGCCAAGATCGGTGTGCTGATCTGCTATGACGTGGAGTTCCCCGAAGCCGCCCGGGTTCTGGCGGATGAAGGGGTGGAGATCCTCTTTGTTCCTTTCTGCACCGATAATCGCCAGGGGTACCTGCGCGTGCGCTACTGCGCTCATGCCCGTGCCATCGAGAACCAGATTTACGTCGCGCTGGCCGGCACGACCGGCAACCTGCCCGATGTGGACAACATGGATATCAACTTCGCGCAGGCTGCGGTGCTGACCCCCAGTGATTTCGCCTTTGCTCGCGATGGCATCGCGGCTGAGGCGGATTCCAACGAAGAGACCATCCTCGTCTGCGACCTTGATCTGGACGACCTGCACGACAGTCGCAGCGCGGGCACGGTCACACCGCGGCTGGACCGTCGGCAGGACCTGTTTCGCGTCGTCACCACCGTCGGCATCGGTGTCAGCACACCGCTGGGCGATCAACCGCGCGACGATCAGTGGGGTGTGCAGGATGACGGCCCCGTGGCGGATGCCACCTCCGGTACGCGCGATCAGGCTGTTGATAAGCGCGAGTGAGCGCAAAAGAAAAGGGGCGGATCGAAATCCGCCCCTGAACACCTGCACCTTTTGACTGGCCTGATCCTTTCACGGGAGGCCTGTCACGACTTGGACAGCTTCCGCAGCACCGTCTGCAGGATGCCGCCATTGCGGTAGTACTCGATCTCCACCGGCGTATCGATGCGGCAGCGAGTCTTGAACGACCGCGTGTTGCCCTGCTGATCGGTCACGCGGACCGTCACTTCGTCACCGGGCTTGAGATTGTCGCTGATGTCGATGTCGTAGAACTCTTCGCCGGTGAGGCCCAGCGATTCGCGGTTCTCTCCGGGCATGTACTGAAGCGGCAGCACACCCATGCCGACCAGGTTGCTG
>CAZSJB010000404.1:0-3286 GCA_964606625.1 uncultured Tepidisphaeraceae bacterium
ATCCCTTCGTCGACCATCAGGCGCGGCGTGATGCCGATCACTTTTCCGCCAGCATCGCGCATTGCACATGCCAGCGTGTCCATCAGGCCGATGCAGTTGCCGCCGTATACCAGTGACCAGCCGCGCTCAGCGATCGCACAGCCCAGGCGACGGCCGGCTTCGTAATACACCGAATCTAGTTTCTTGCTCGACGAACAATAAACAGTAAGGGCTGGCATGACGTTATCTGACGGTATCCAACCAGCGGGTAAGATCAATATGCCCAGCAACATGCGGATCTAAACCGGGGCCGGCTCGGGGAGAGCGCATTTGTATCCCGGTGGAGGAAGCTGTTGCTTCATGAGGCCTTACTCTGGTGGTTTTCCGCTTCCCATTGCTGGCGAATGGCTGCGATCATGCCTTCCTTGTTTTTCCGCAGTTGATCTACCAACGGCTGATTGCCCGTGCGCTCGTGCCGGGCGGCCCACAGTACCAGTTCAGCCATGACAGGGGCGAGATCGATCCCTTTTTCTGTCAGGCGATAGATGCGTCTGCGGCGATCGTCCGGATCCGGCTGGGTGGTAATGATGCCATTCTCAATCAGCCGCTTCAGCCGATCCGCCAAGATGTTGGTGGCGATTTTTTCGGGGCACTGTAAAAGCTTCTGGTAAGTATTCGATCCGCGCAGCATCAAATCCCGCAGGATCAACAATGACCAGCGGTCGCCGATCATCTCCAGAGAGATGTTCAGCGGGCATTCGGAACGCCGCTCTGACTTGCGCACATCAGCCATGGTTCAAGCGTAAGATTTTTCGCTTGCACAATGCAAGTGATATTGTACGATTCCCACCGCGTAGGGGTTATTTCATCTTAGCCAACGCTCGGGAAAGGAGACGCAGGCCCATGAGCAGTGTGCGAGTTCTGGTGGGTACCCGCAAGGGTGGTTTCATTCTGACGTCTGATGGCAAGCGGCAGAAGTGGCAGGTCAGTGGTCCGCATTTCGCCGGGTGGGAGATCTATCACATGAAGGGTTCGCCGGTGGATCCAGACCGGATCTATTGCTCGCAGTCCAGCGGCTGGTTCGGACAGATCATCCAGCGATCGGATGATGGCGGGAAAACCTGGACAATCCCCGGAGGCGAGAAACTTCCGGGTCCCTATGATCCGCCGGTAAAGGGACAGAGCAATAATTTTGTCTATGAGGGTGATCCGGGGACGCACCAGTGGTATGACGGCACGCAGCGCCCGTGGGAGTTCAAGCGTGTGTGGCACCTGGAGCCATCGCTGACGGACCCGGATACGGTCTATGCCGGCGTCGAGGATGCAGGTCTTTTCAAGACCACCAACGGCGCCGCCTCCTGGACAGAATTGTCCGGCTTGCGGACCCACAACACGACCCAATGGATGCCCGGCGCCGGGGGGATGGCACTGCACACCATTCTGCTGGATCCGAAAAATCCGGATCGGATTTTCGTTGCCATCTCGGCTGCGGGGGCATTCCGCACGGATGACGGCGGAAAGACCTGGAAGCCGATCAATCGCGGACTGAAGTCAGAATACATTCCTGACTCGGATGCCGAGATCGGCCATTGCGTGCATCGGATCGCCTTCCATCCGTCTCGGCCCGACACGCTTTATATGCAGAAGCATTGGGATGTGATGCGATCGGACAATGCGGGCGACGAGTGGCGGGAAGTCAGTGGTAATCTCCCCAGCGATTTTGGTTTCCCGATCGACGTGCATGCCCACGAACCCGAAACGATCTATGTCGTGCCGATCAAGAGTGATTCAGAACACTATCCGCCGGAGGGCAAGCTGCGCGTCTACCGCAGCCGCACCGGCGGCGGGGAGTGGGAACCGCTGACCAAAGGGCTACCGCAGGAACATTGTTATGTAAACGTCCTGCGTGATGCGATGGCGGTTGATCAGCTTGAGGATTGCGGCATCTATTTCGGTACAACTGGTGGGCAGGTCTATGTCTCGCCCGATGGAGGCGATACCTGGAATGTCATCGTTCGTGATCTGCCAGCCGTCTGCTCGGTGGAGGTCCAGACGCTGAAGTAGGTGGCCGGTTGTCTGGTTACAATGACTCAGACTCTGAGATCTCAATTCTGAGATTTGCAGCCTGCAATTTTAGAGTTGAGATTTCGGGGTTTGAATCCAATCGATGAACTCTGAACCGTGGGAGCACCCATGATCCGTGTCATGCTGCCACAACATCTACAGGTGTTGGCTGGGGCGCCGCGCGAGGTTCGGCTGGAAGTGGCGGGACCGGTAACGCAGGCATCGATCCTCGATGCCCTGGAAGCGCGTTATCCGATGCTCTGCGGCGTTGTGCGCGATCATGCCAGGAAAAAACGCCGGCCACTGGTCCGCTTCTTCGCGTGCGAGAACGATATCTCGCACGATCCACCGGATGCACCGCTGCCTGAGAAGATTGCCACCGGCGAAGAGCCATTTTTCATTGTAGGCTCCATCGCAGGTGGTTGAATCGCCTCCGGCTGGACATACATGCGTCCATTCCTGGCTGTCTGATGTGACTCAGCCTGAAACAGGCAGGACAGTAGGGACGTAGGGCGCTTGTCCAGCCGGGCCTTACCAGTCAAAAGTATCGCTGGTCTTCTGCAGATAGGTGAAGAAGCACATGCGTTCGGTCTCTCCGTCCATGCCGCGCAGGGCGAAGAGCTTGAAGAACCAGGACCGATCCTGTTCGGTGGGAGCTTCAGGGGGGGCTGACGCTTCACCGACTACCTCATCAGGCGAAACACCCATCAGGAATTCGGTCAGGTGGAGGATGTCCATCTCATCCACGGTCTGTGTGGAAAGCACAAACAGCTTGTGCTGACGGATGGGATCCCGAAGGTAGCGATCGGTCATCTTCAGTTTGATCGCGTCGAGTGCATCGAGATAGGCGAGCGTCTTGGGATCCTGTTTCCATTCGTTGGCTTGTCGCTCCTCGGTGCGAAAGTGTTCCAGCGCTGTGTCAAAATGCGCCTGCATGCGTTCATAGAACGCCTCAACCTGTTCCCCTTCGAGCCATCGGATGATGAATGTCTCGCCCGGGCGGCGGTAAATGTGATAGTCATTGGTTGAGATTCCACGTGTTTCAGGGAGGTTGAGCACCTCGGCTGCTTCAGCCGTAATGTCGCCCATGAGGATGGGATGGTCCTGATGCCGTGACTTTTCCAGCCGTCCGATCTTCTGCTGGATCTGACGCGCCAGATCGGGATCAAAAGCAGCGTCGATCCGGGCATCAAATTTTCGGCAGCCTTCGAAGATGGCGGCGAGCTGGGCATGCATGCGGAAC
>CAZSJB010000405.1:0-3277 GCA_964606625.1 uncultured Tepidisphaeraceae bacterium
AGCACTGACAGCACCCCCGATACCACGACGCCGGCAGCAGCCCCCTCCGCTTCGCCCGAAGCTCAGGCGGTGGAAAATGCCCGGGAGGTCGCCGAGCAAGCTCAGCAGCGCACCGGTGAGGAGGTCGAGGCAACCGAGGCAAACGCCCAGAAGTTGCTCGATCAGGCAATGGAGTACATCAAGGAAAACAAGTGGGATCTCGCCGAGCAGACCTTGGATAAGCTCGACAAGATCAAATCCTCGCTGCCTGAATCCATGCAGTCGCAGATCGACAGTGCGCGTCAGTTGCTGCAAACACGGCGCAACGCCGGTGATGTCGGCGGCGCCGTCGAAGGCCTGCTTGGCAAGTAAGTTCAGTTCGCAGCATTAACAGACGCATTGCGCCGCGCCGTGATCGACCTGGATGTCAATCCGCGCGGGCGCTTTTATCGGGAATGTGCCTATGTCTCTCTCATCTCTGTGGCAGGAGTTCAAGAGCTTCGCGTTCAAGGGAAACATGATTGACCTGGCGATCGCCGTCATCATCGGTGGCGCGTTCGGGAAGGTGATCTCGTCCCTGGTGGATCACATCCTCATGCCGCTGATCGCCGCGATCTTGCCCAATACCGGCGGCTACGAAGACCTTTCGTTCACGATCAATGGTTCGGAAATCATGTATGGCCAGTTTCTGGGCGCCCTGTTCAACTTCCTGATCGTGGCACTGGCGATCTTCATCACGGTGGTCAAGACACTGGGCGCTTTGCAGCGCCTTGCCCAAAAGCCCCCCGAGCCGGGCGAGCCGACCACGAAGGAATGCCCCTATTGCCTGTCGAATATTCCCCTGAAGGCCACCCGCTGTGCGCACTGCACCAGCGAACTCTCGCCGGCCTGACGGCTCATCGGTCCGCTTGAAACAGACACTATCCCGTACCGTCCACGGTGTCTGTTTCAGCGGACCGGTTGTTTGGGTGCGGTGTAAATGCGCATCAGCGCTTCGTACGCCCGATCGGCGGTGTACTTTTGTTCGTATTCGCTGCGAGCCGCCTGACGCATCTGGTTCAACTGATTTGAGCCAGCCATCAGGCCTTCAACCTGCTGCGCCAGATCAGCTGCGTCACCGGGACAAAACTTCAAGCCCGTCCGACCATGGTCGATCAGATCCGCCATCGCACCCAGGTCCGAAGCGATGACCGGTGTTCCCTTGGCAAAGCTCTCGACGATGGTTCGAGGCAGGCCTTCGTACCAGGTGGATGGGAAGACCAGGCAGGTGGCCTGGCCCATCATTTCCATGACCCGTTCGAGCGGCTGGCGGCCCAGCCACTCGATGCCCGCCACCCCGGCGGCTGCACCACGAATCTCATCTTCCAAGGGGCCTGACCCGACTACCCGCAGCGGCAGGCGATCGCCGATGCGCCGCCACGCCTCCACCAGCAGGCGTATCCCCTTCTCTTCCGTCAGCCGACCGACGAACAGCGCAAACCCTCCGTCTCCCTGCCCTACCCCCGGATCACTTTCCAGGAAGTTCGGCTTCACGACGATCTTCCCCGCCGGCAGCCCCCCTTCGATGTATTTACGGCGCGCAAACTCTGTTAGCGCGATATAGGTATCGACCGAATGACGATACGTTCCCATCGCCCGATGGATGCCCAGCATCGCAGCCACCACCGCTGACGCCTTGCGATCCTCCCGATAGCATCCATATTTCACCCCCGGCCACGGGATCGCCCGTCCGACGCATTCCTCGCAGACGGCTCCATCCCGAAACAGCATCGCATTCACGCACAGCAACCGGTAGTTGTGCAGCGTCTGCACCACCGGCACACCCGCATCCCTTGCCGCGTAATAGGCGGCAGGTGAGACGAGGGGAAACGTGTTGTCAAAGTGGACGACGTCCGGTTTATGCGTCCGCAGCAGCTCGCGCATCGCCCGGTAGCTTTGATGATTCCAGATGGTCTTGCCGGCAACGGTCAGCCGGCTCATCCCCTCGATCGCATCATTGTGAACAAAATGCGACACGATCGCGTGGCCGCGTGCCTTCAGCATCGCCAGCTCCGAGGCCACCACCGCATCCTCCCCGCCGGCCTGCTGATAGTAGTTATGAACGCGGACGATCTTCATGGGCTGCTAAACTAGACACGCGCCACTTCCCGACGTGCCGCTGAGCGGCGCGGCCGTGGACCAATGGCTGGGGGCGGAGGTGGAGACGGCGGTGGGGGTGGCGGCGGAGGTTCCTGTTCGATGACAACCACCTGCATGGCGCCCTGCGGCTGAGGCGAGTAATTCATGCCCAGCATGATGCCGCACAGCAGGTAGAACGGAATCGCGCCCATGGGCGTCTCGAACATGTTGCCCACCAGTGCCAGCAGGCACATCATCAGTACCAGGGAAAAGAGCAGCGCCCGCATGTTTCGATCCGGAATGAAATACCCCCGGATTAGAATCGCGGCGATCAGCAGCGAAAATAGCCCCAGCCCGATCGCGCCGGTATAGAAGATCGTGAAGATCACGAAGTTGTGCGGGGTGCGGATGTCCTCGCCATGCGGCGTGAACTGGCTGAGGTCTGTGCCGTGACCATGGCCGATGAGCTGGATCTTGGTGGTATTGAGGCTGGAGATAACCCCTTCCCAGATCGTCTTGCGCCAATTGGCTGTGCCGGCGGCGACGTAGGCCCACTCATCCGCCTGCGCGTAATACCCGGCGTCGCGCAGCATCTGGGCGGCGGCATCTTCGTCCACCGTCGCCACGATGCGCGAAATCGGGAAGATCGGATCGAGCGCCTCGACGCGTCCGCCGGGAATCATCGGCCCGACGATCGACAGGGTGACGAACAGCGCCACCGTCAGCATCACCACCGTAAAGACGCGCTGTACCGACACCAGGGCGACACAGGCCATTCCGATCCCCATGCTCAGCACCGCACCGCGGCCCGGGTTGAACAGCATGGGCAACACCGACACCAAGATGACCGGATACTTCAATTTCCAGTCCTTCAGGTAAGGCCACAACGCCAAGATACCCACCGGCACCAGCGCAGCGATCGACGGGTCATTGAAAATCCAGACATCCGCCCAGGGGAGCTTCAGCCGCAACGGGCTGAGCGTCACCATGCCAATCGCATAGGCACAGTAAAACAGGCAGAACACCTTCCAGAAGCGCAGGAACCGCGGCAAGGTGATATCCGCTCCATACGCCAAGCCGATGAACAGGCAGATCGGGTAATAGTTGAAGGCGAACGTCTTGATGATATCGACGATCGGAACATTACCGTGCACGAAGCTGCGCAGCAGCTCGAAAATGC
>CAZSJB010000406.1:0-3277 GCA_964606625.1 uncultured Tepidisphaeraceae bacterium
GGAAGGCTTCGATGGCTCCTTCGGCGGTCACGCCGCCGCCGACATCCAGGAAGTTGGCCGGCTCGCCGCCGTGCAGCTTGACGATGTCCATCGTCGCCATGGCCAGGCCGGCGCCGTTGACCAGACAGCCGATGTTGCCATCGAGGGCGATGTAGTTGAGGTTCGCCTTCTTGGCGCGCACGTCCAGTGGCTTCTCCTGGGTTTCATCCGCCATCTGGGCAATTGTCTCATGCCGGAACAGGGCATTTTCATCGAAATTGATCTTGGCATCGATCGCCAGCAGTTCGCCCTGTTTGGTAACGACCAGCGGATTCACCTCGACCAGCGAAGCATCGGTTTCGAGGAACACCTTCGCGAGGTTAAGCATCAGCTTGGTTGCTGCGGAGGCATGCTTGCCCTCGAACCCCAGGCGATAAGCGATCTCGCGTGCCTGGTATCCCTGCAGGCCCAGCGTGGGATGAAGCGGTTCTTTCAGCACCTTTTCCGGCGACTTTTTGGCAACTTCCTCGATTTCCATGCCCCCTTCCGCACTGGCGATGAGTGTTGCGGTGCTGCGGGCGCGATCGATGGTGATGCCGACATAATATTCCTTGGCGATATCGACACCCGGCGCGACGATCAGCACGTTAACCGGCACGCCTTCGGGGCCGGTCTGGTAGCTGACCATGCGGTTGGAGAGCATGAACTCAGCTGCCTGGCGGGCTTCGTCAGCCGAATTGACCAGCTTGACGAATCCGGCCTTGCCCCGGCCACCCGCGTAGACCTGGGCTTTGAGGACGCACATGCCGCCGCCAAACTTGTCAAACGCAGCGGCTGCTTCCTCAGCCGACCGCACCACCTCTGCCGGCGGAACCGGAATCCCCGCATCCGCCAGAATCTGCCGCGCCTGGTATTCGTGAATCTTCATAAGCTTCAATCCGTTGTTCGGGGTCCGAAAATGTCGAGCGGTCAATCTAGCACGGCACAAGTGCTGTGACCAGTCCGGTCAACGGGGGATCTTTGACGCCCGGCTGTCAGCCTGCTCCAGCCCATGACCTCGCCTGCATTCGATCTGCCCGGATCGCTTCAGCCAATTCCAGCCAATCGCCCTGCGCTTGTCGGGATGGCATGAGCGTACTACACTGAAACGATCATTCGTTTGCAAAACCCTTTAACTTAACTTGCTAAGGAGAAAACCGTTTGGCCAAGTCCGATCTTATTGAAATGGAAGCGACTGTCGTCAGCGCGTTGCCCAACGCGATGTTCAAGCTGCGCCTCGACAACACCGACCGCGAGGTCCTGGGGATCATTTCGGGCAAGATGCGCAAGCACTTCATCCGCATCCTCCCCGGCGACCGCGTGAAAGTCCAAATCTCCCCCTACGATCTGACCAAGGCGCGAATCGTCTTCCGCCAGAAATAACGGCTGATGGATACGGGACGGGGCGCGGATAAACGGTCATCCCAACCGTGAGCAACGCGGTCAGGCTGTTTCCCTTGTCACAATCTTGTAATTCTCCCGCTCGCCCACGCCGCGGAGGGGATAGTCTTTGCGCAGCGGGTAGTTGCCAAACCCGTTCCAGGTGAGGATGCGCCGCAGGTCCGGGTGGCCGACGAAGATGATCCCCAGCATGTCGTAGACTTCGCGTTCCATCCACTCGGCGCCTGGCCAGATACCGGTCACACTGTCGATCTTCAGGCCCGGATCGCCCTTTTCGACCACTTCCTCATCTGAAAACTGGTTCCACTCGCTGCCCGGGTGGGTCGGGTGCTCGGGATTCAGGAAAACCTTCAGCCAAAGGCGCGGCGTCCCCCGATCAACCGAAACCAGCCCGTATGTCACACCGAACCGGTCCTTGGCACCGGGATACCCCAGATAATCAATCCCGTTCAGTTCGCAGAGCATGTCGTACCGCAGGGTCGGGTCATCCCGAAGGAAGGTACAGACCTCCAGAATATGTTCCCGGGGCACGACGACGGTGACCATGTCGCGAAACTCCCCAACCAGGAAGCGAATGTCGGGAAATTGAGCTTTCAACGGCTGAAGTGCAGGATGATTGATCTGTCGTGCCATGAATAAAGTTCCTCTGCCAAGGCTGGCGATTGTTGTGCAATGACGGGCAACCGTCAAGCCGTCTCCCCCCCGGGCAACCGCTTCCGCTGAAATCCGTTCCTGCGGGACGAACCCGTGTGATCCGATCTGACGTATCAGTCACTGCCGTTCAGGAGGTCTGGGAAAACGCCGACAGCAAACCCAAAAGCGCAGATCCGCGCACATGTAACAAAAATTGCTACTCTTTTGCGCTTCTCTGTGGCAGAATCCGCTCTCCGCGTCTCCATGACTCCATCGTTCCTTGACCGATGATTTTAAGAAGTGTCATTTGGGAGTTGGGCGTTGGATACAAATCCGCAATCGCAATCGGACAACCGAAATCCTCAATCGGCTCCCTGGCGCATCGCCATCATGGCCCCCTGGATTGTGCTGGTAGTCAGCCTGACAGCCACCATCGTGGTAACGCTGAACCTGCATAAATCGCTGCACCGGGCGGAAGAACAGCGATTCCGGCGGGAGGTTGCGTATATCCAAGGAGAGATCCACACGCGGATCGAGGCGTACATCGCCACACTGCGAGCAGGCTCGGCCCTGTTCAGCCACAGCGATAAGGTGACGCGGGAGGAGTTCCGAAGCTTTGCTCAGTCCTTGGACCTGCAAAAGTATTACCCGGGGATCCAAGGGATCGGGTTCACGCAGCGCCTGCAACCCGATGAAGTTGAGCGGTTCATCCAACAGACCCGGGCGGCGGGAACAGAGAACTTCCGCATCTGGCCCGAAACCCCGCGCGACGAGTATCACACCATCCTGTATCTCGAGCCCCTGGATCGCCGAAACCAGGTAGCCATCGGGTATGACATGTTCACCCATCCCGTGCGTCGCGCTGCAATGGAACGCGCACGGGATACCGGTCAGCCGGCGGCCTCGGGGCGGGTCACACTGGTGCAGGAAATCGATGACAACAAGCAGGCGGGATTCCTGATTTATGTACCGGTCTACCGCAGCGGAAGCCTCCCCGACACCCTCGAACAGCGGCGACGGCAGCTTGTGGGCTTCTCCTATGCACCGTTTCGGGCGGACGATCTGCTACAGGGCATTTTCCGGAATCGGCCAGAGCAACTGATCGCGTTTCGGGTCTATGACGGCGATGACGTCAACCCCGAGAACCTGCTGCACGATCATGTCGGCACCACACTTCCCCGATCCGCCGCCTATCGGAGCACCGAACCTTTCGACGCTGCCGGGC
>CAZSJB010000407.1:0-3277 GCA_964606625.1 uncultured Tepidisphaeraceae bacterium
ACGCGCGGTCATGCTTCATTATAGCTCTTGTCGCGGTAGTCGGTGATGTAGAAACCATTGCCCTTGAAGATGAGGCCCGCACCCGTACCCAGCAGCCGCTTCACCTTGGATTTGCCACATTCAGGGCAGCGCTTGATCGGCGGCGCGCTCATCGAATGGAATCGCTCAAAGGCATGTCCACAGGCATCACACTTGTAGTCGTAGGTTGGCATTGGTGTTCTCTGGTTTTCCGTTTTTGCTTGCTGGTTTGCCGCGGGAGATGCTCGATCATCCCGCCGGTTGATCGCTTACTCTGAACGACTCACGACCACACCCGCCGGTCGCAGGGTACGACCGTGATGGGTATACCCTTTTTGCAGAAGCTGGAGGACAGTCGGAACCTTGTACTCCTCGCTCGGCTGCTGCATCAGAGCGTTGTGCAGTTCGGGATCGAACGCGTCGCCCGGTTGGGGGGCAACTTCTTCGACGTTCTGCTTCTTAAGCACGCGCATCAGCTCATCATGCACCATCTGCATGCCCTGTAGCAGCGACGGCACATCCGTCTTTTCAGGGTCGACCGCCAAGCCGCGTTCGAAGTTATCGATGACCGGCAGCAACTCCTTGATCAGGGCGCTATTCGCGTATTGGACCGCCTGATCTTTCTCGGCTTCGAGACGGCGCTGGCTGTTGCGGTAGTCAGCGGTGGCCCGCAGGAGCTTGTTGTAATACTCGTCGCGTTCGTGGCGCAGCTTGGCGATCTCGTCCTCCAGCGCTCGATCACCGGCCGGACGCTCCGCCTCGGCGCTGGGAGCAGCCTGCGGTGCCTCCGCCGCCTCGTCTGCCTTGGGGGCATCGCCCTCCTGCGCCGCTTCGGATGCGCCGGGCGCCTGGCCCGCCTCGGGGGTTCCCGTCGTTTCGGCGGTTTCGGTGTCGAGCGTATCTTCGAATGGCTCGAAATCAGGATTGGAGTTCACATCGCGTTCGGTCATTTCATCACCACATCATTATTCGAACAGGTCTTTCAGTTTGTCGAGAAAGCTCTTTTTGGCCGGCATGACGGCGGCGTCCTCAGTGGCGGCAAACTCCTCAAGCAGCTTCCGCTGGCGGTCGGTAAGCTTTCGCGGAACCTCGATGAGCACCTGCACCAGCTCATCGCCCATGCGATGGGTGCGGATGTCGGGCAAGCCCTTGCCTTTGATCTTGAAGACATCGCCGTGCTGGGTTCCCTGGGGGATTTCGAGTTCTTCGAATCCGTCCAGGGTCGGCACCTTGACCTTCGCGCCCAAGGCTGCCTGCGTGAAGCTGACAGGCATCTGGCAGACCAGGTCATTATTGTGGCGCGTAAAAAATGGATGCGCCTTGATCACGATATAACAGTGCAGATCGCCCGGCGGAGCGCCGTTTTCTCCCGGTTCGCCCTCTCCGGGAATGCGGATGGCCTGGCCTTCATGCACACCCGGCGGGATCTTCACATTGACCACGCGCTTGCGCAACGTTCGACCCGATCCCCCGCAATCCTGGCAGTGATCGCGAACGATGCTGCCGCGCCCGCGGCAGTTGGGGCAGGTGGTAACCATGCGGAACATCCCGCCAAACCCTGCCTGGGCAACACGGCCGGATCCACCGCACTGAACACAAACCGTCGGGCTGGTTCCGGGTTTGGCGCCCGATCCTCGGCAGGTGTCGCACAGGTCCTGCCGTTCAAACTCGATGGTCTTTTCCGCGCCCTTGGCAACTTCATTCAGGGTCAGCTCCACCTGGGTTTCCAGGTCAAACCCGCGCGCCTGCGCGCGGCGACCGCCCCGGCGGCCAAATCCGCCCAAGCCGCCGAAGATGTCGTCGAACATCGAGAAGATGTCGCCGACATCCATGTGTGAGAAGTCATGGCCGCCCTGCACCCCTGCGTGGCCGAACTGATCATAGCGTTGGCGCTTCTCGGGGTCGGACAGGACCTCGTAGGCCTCGGCGCACTCCTTGAAACGCTGCTCCGCTTCGGCCTTGGCGGCGGAATCCGCACCATTCTGACGGTCAGGATGGTATTTCATCGCCAACCGTCGATAGGCGCGCTTGATTTCGTCCGCGCTGGCGGTGCGACTGACTCCCAGAACCTCGTAATAGTCTCGCTTCGTCGTTGCCACGCGTAAGTCCTACGTCCGTCGTCCCAGCGGGTTTGACCCACATCGGTCAATTATCGTCCGGTTGCCCGGAAGGATCGGGCATTCCGCATCCGAACGCAACCATTCGCCCGCGATACCCACGGGCCCGGGGCGTTATGCGGGCACCCGCTCGTAGTTTTTCCTCAGCCGCTGGAGGGCATCGATTGTCTGCTGCGGGATCACTCCATGGTGATCCGGCAGCACATCAAGCAGAAAATTCACCTTTCTTGCCTGGCAGATCAACCACATCCCCAGCAGCGCTGCATCGCTGCGAAGCCGGTCGTTTTCGTCAACAAACATTCGTACCCGATAAGGTCGCAGACCTCACCCGGAATGTAAAACGGCCGCTTCTTTCGGTCCCATCGGCAATATGATGCCACGGATCGTAGCCGCGATTGCTTGCGAGCAGTCAGCGCTCGATCGCCCTCAGGCCGGTCGGCCATGCATAGGCCAGATCGAGCGTCGATCCGTTGCCCATGTCGTTGCCCCTCCTCATGACCAGATCCGGCTGAAGCCGGGGCGATCAGCTCGCCCTGCCACCTGCCGGCGTATCGGGTCGTCAAAGCGGACGGAGACACGAAGCGAGTTTCGTAAGGATGAAACTCGCTCCGTGCCTCCGTTACTCCTGTTCGTGGTGAATCCACGGCTTGCCTTGCGGCCAACCGGGAGCTGAGATTTACGCGACCGCGCCGGCAACGGGAGCGGGCTCCTCGCCCTTCTTCTCCTTCAGTTCGGTCAGCATGACATCGGTCGTCAGCGCAAGGCCGGCGACGGAGGCTGCATTGAGCAGCGCCGTGCGCGACACCTTCGCCGGATCGAGGATACCGAACTTGAACATGTCGCCGTACTCGCCGGTGGCTGCGTTGTAGCCGAAAGTGCCCGACTTCTCGAGGATGCGGGCAACGACCACTTCGCCATCCTCGCCCGCGTTGTCGGCGATCTGGCGAGCCGGGGCACGCAGGGCCTCGGCGACGATGTCATACCCGATGCGCTCATCGCCCCGGGCCTTGGAGCGGGCATTCTGCACCGCCTCGATGGCCCGCAGGAACGCCACACCTCCACCGGCAACAACCCCTTCTTCGGCTGCCGCCTTCGTGGCGTGCAGGGCGTCGTCGATCAGGTCCTTGCGCTCCTTCATCTCG
>CAZSJB010000408.1:0-3273 GCA_964606625.1 uncultured Tepidisphaeraceae bacterium
TTCTCAAAGGAGTAGATGTTGTCGTCGTGCGTCCTGAAATCCCCGTCCGGCCCGGCGGACACCCAGAACGGGCGAAAATGGGGCATCTTTTGCACAGCCTCAGCGGGAGTTTGAGGATACTTCTTACCGCCATTCATCGGGTCCAATCCACCCGGATTCACCACGCGCCATTCGCCATCCAGCCCATCCACGGTAACGCCAACCAAACCATATCTTTCTTCAAGCGGATGAACACCCGCTGTATCTGGCGGAAACACCAGAATGATCGGGTTATGCCAAGCATCTAAAAGCACTGGCGTATTCTGATTGCGCGTGCCTTCAGGAAATGTCCAAAGCTGCTCCGTCGGCAATTGACTGATGGCCGACTGGTTGGCGGGAATGGCCAGCATTACAGTCAGAGCATCCCGCGTCAACTGCACCGCCTGTCCAGTGCGATCAGCGCTTCCTTCTGTCACCGATCCAGGTGCAACGGTGACACCGGGAAAATCCAGCACATCGTCACTGTTGTAGTCGTCAAAACGAAGCCGCCCCAGCCCTGCGGTGTTTTCCAGTTCGCTGAGCATCGACTGCAGGTTTTCCATCGTCACACGCGTGGACTTTTCACGTGAGGAGGCGCCGACATATTGGATGCCGACCACCAGCATGCCGATCAGCACCATGATAATGCTGATGGCGACGATGAGTTCGATTACAGTAAAGCCTTGGCGTTTGTTCACGATTCTGCTCCGGTTCTTCAGGGTCAAACCACAGGTCGACACAGGTGTTTGAGGCGTAAGGCAGGCTAACTCGCACCGCGTCCTCTTTCTCACGCACCTTGCCGCGGCTGCGGCGCCTATTCCCCCCCCACCATTTCATAGCTGTAGAGATTGTCCTCACGCGTGAGGAACTGGCGATCCGGTCCGGCTGAGACGAAAAACGGTCGGTCGCCGACACCCAAGCCGATGGCTGGGTGATGCGTCGGTAAAAACAGCAGCGGCGATCCCCAGCTATCCCGGATCGTGCGCTGGTCATAGACAAACAGCGGCAATTCACCCAGCATGCTCATCAGATCCACCTGCAAGCGCAACGCCCGCACCACCTGAAGATTCGTCGTGGCGGCGTGGCGCTGTACGAGCGCTTCGTCGACCTCCGCGGGCAGCGGCTGGACCGGAGGCAGCCCTCCCACGCGCTCATGATACGCCCGGATCGCGTGATCCAGGTGCGCCAATAAGTCGCGCGTCAGTCCCTGCGCCGAGCGCGTGCGGACATCCCGTGCCAAGCTGACCATCAGCCCCAGCACAATCACCAGGATGGCGACGGTGGTGAACATCTCGGTGAGGGTATAGCCGGATCGGCGGTGGCGGATTGCCAGTGGCGGACTGGCGCATCCGGGTCGCGCCCGCGCCGTGGTTGAAAATACGCGCCTCAGCCGTTCATCCGGCGTCCGCAATGAAAGATCAATCCGTGAAGTTGGTGATATCGTCACACGCATCAACGTCCTGGGCCGTTGTTCCTGCGGGCCCAAACTCCCCGTCAGGCCCGGCGCACCACAGCAAAAACGGCAGCGTTGTTCGTGCGGATTCATTGCCCGCAATCCGGCCGTCGCCGTTCTGATCTCCCAGCATGGCGGCGAACCGCTCCAGGTCGGACGCAGCCGCGGAGTTGTCGGCGTAGTTGTAATAGGGGAACGGCGGCGTCTCGGATGCTCCGACAAAGAGATTTTTGTTGCCGCTGGCAGGGAAGTAGAGAATCGGCTGCCGCATCTTGTCGAGCATCACCGGTGCAACGGTGGTGATGCCGGCATCGGGGTTGTCCGGCTCGCTGGTCAGGATGAAGCTGTCGATGTTCAGATACGGGCCGTAAACGCGTCCCTGCGGCGTCCCGTCCATCCTGCGCGTCCGGAAACCGGGCCCCTCAGCCCCATCAACCGCTGCGTCGTCCGGCCCGATCAACGCCCAGGCCAGCAGCCGCGCCCCGCGGTACTCATCGCCACTGGGATCAGCCGTGTAATCGATGTTACGGGGATAGCTGTTGTGGTCCTGCTTGTAGGCTTCCAGGGCCGCAGAGATGGCCTGGAGATCCATCTTGATGCGGCTGATCTCGCTGTTGCGATACGCCCGCATGCCCATGGGCGTCAGAATCCCGACCAGCAGAACAATGATCCCCACGACCACGAGCAGCTCAACCAGCGTCAAGCCACGGGTGCGAAACTGGATGCGAACTCGATTCATCAGTTACCCCAGCTGGTGATGTCATCTTCCGTGCCGTAAATCCGGTCCACTCCAGCGGCGATCAGCAGGAACTGATCCTTACCCACAGGCGTCCCGGTGGCGTTGTCTGACCCGCCCAGGCTGGGATGCCGAAGGTAAGAGACAGCACTGGGCAGATCTTGCAATTTGTCGGTATCGCGCAGGTAAGGCGTAAAGAAGCGGCGATCGTACTGGTAGACGTTCGGTGCTGTGGAGGTATCTGACACGATGCCATTAGCCCCTCTGCGAGCCCGCACGTAAATGATGGGAAGCTGCTCTTCCAAGGGCCAGGTATCGAGAAACTCCGGGATGGCCGAATCGCTCATCCCGATGATGCCGCTATCAGCCATCTTGCCGCGGCTGAGCAGGCCTTCCCGCACGCTCAGATAGGCGGAGTAGCGTTTAGGGGCTCCACCCAGGCTGTATGCCCCGGCGGCAGAGGTTGTCAGACTAGGTTCATAAACCCAGTTGCTCCCGTCTACGCGGATGCCACCCAGTAGTGAGAGGACCATGTTCTCGGTCATGGTAATCGGATCACCACTGCCGAGATTTCCTCCGCCTTCGGGAACGCGCGGTGCCTGATTGAGAATCTCCGCATTCGAGAAGATTCCCGGATAGGCATTGAAATCCTGGTGATAACGCGTGATGGCGTTGATGAGCTGAGCCATCAGGTTCCGGGTGTCAGCGCGCATCGAGCTCTCGCGGACACTTCGGACGGTGGGAATCAGGATGGCGATCAGAATCCCGATTATCAGGATCACGACCAGCAGTTCGGTCAGCGTGAAAGCCGGGCGGATGCGATGGTGACGGGGCATGCGGAAAACCTCTGGTTTCTTCAGGTTCTGGGTCTGGATTCCGGGAAGAGCAGGCCCGGTTAAGCCTGCTCCTGCCCGATCCATTTCCAAAAGCTCAACAATCAGCCCGACACCGCCTGAATCAGGCTGACCATCGGGGCGAACAGTGCGATCACGATAAAGCCGACAATAACACCCAGGATCACGACCATGACCGGCTCGAGAATGCTGATCAGCGAACTGACCATGAC
>CAZSJB010000409.1:0-3258 GCA_964606625.1 uncultured Tepidisphaeraceae bacterium
AATTGCACGCCCTTGGAGACTTCTTCGGTGATACCTTTGATGGCCCGTTCCTTGACGTCGTCGATGGTCTGGCTTTTCTTGACGTGGCGCCACCGTTCGATGCCTTCGAACAGCGTACCGGTCAGATTGATTCCGCCCTGGGCGCGGCCGGTGTAGACATAGTCCAGGTGCAGGTGGGAATCGACATAGGGAGGAACGACCAGCCGACCGCCCAGGTCGATTTCTTCGTCGGCCTTGGGCAGGTTGCTGCCGATCTGTTTGATGACGCCGTCTTCCACCAGGATCTCCGTGTGCTCCGGCTGGCGGTAGATTTGGGCATTGGTGAACTTTTTGGTCATGACAGGGCCTCCCGGCTATCCAAGCCGAAAAAGGGTCAACCAGGTGGGACAGGAACCGCGGCAGGCACTTGCCTGCGAAATGTACGCTTGGCCCAGATCCCAATCAGTGCAGCCGCAAAAAATGCTCCCAGGGCCATGATCACGATCGCCATCGCCGACCATTGCGCCAGCAGAATGCCCCCGACATAGCTGGCGATCATGATGGAAAAGTTGAACGTGCTGGACTGGATCGACGTCGCCACATCCTTGGCGGTTTCGACCGTCTTGCTGACTGCCGTCTGGAACATTGTGACCAGCGGTCCAAACGCCAGCCCCCAGATGAAAAACGCCAGGTGGGCAATCCCCGACACTTTCCCCAGGATGATGAACAGTCCCATCGCCACGGCGCCCACCAGCAACATCGTGATGATGAATGTCTTCAGGAACCGGTCGATGTACCAGGCAGCCAGCACGACCGAGATGATCGACCCGATGCCGAAGATCAGCAGGGCGATCTCGATTCCGCCATAGAAGCCGATCGTCTTCACCAGCAGTGTGATGTAGGTGTACACCGCGTAGTGCGCCAGGACTGCCAGGAAAGTCAGTGCCAGGATGATCAACACCGAGCGCATCTTGAGCAGGGCCAGGGGCGAGTTGCTGCGCGTCAGTTTCTCGCCCTCAGCCGAAGGCAAATAGAAAATGCTCAGCACCCCGATCAGTGCGATTGCCAGCCCCAGTACCACGAACTCGGTCCGCCACCCGAAGGTCGTGCCCACCCACGTCAAAGCCGGCAGGCCGATGCTGATGCCCAAGGTCGAACCAGACATGATCACCGTGATCGCCTTGCCGTGCTGGTTTTCCGGCACGAGGCGCGTGCCGTAGGCTGCGATCATCGGCCAGAGAATGCCGGCACAGAATCCACCCACCAGGCGACAGAAGACGATCAGGTAATAAGACGAGGTAATTCCGACAATAACGTTCGACACCGCGAACCCCGCCATCAGCCAAAGCAGCAGCGTCTTGCGGTTGACCGACAGCGTCGCGCTGACCATCGGAATGGCGAAAATCGCCGAAGCGAGCGCATAGATCCCCACCAGGAATCCGATCTGCGCAGCCTCCACGCCCAGGCTGTCACTCATCTGCGGCAAGATCCCCGACGGTGCCAACTCGGACAGCATGCCCATGAAGGTCACGCTGGACATCAGGATCAGGACAAACCAGGGAAAGCGGGAGGGCGGGTTGGTCATCGGGGCGGTCCGTTAAGAGGTCATCCTTGTGCGTGCGTGGCATTGGCGGGCTTTTACGCACCGGCAGACGCATGCAAAGCCAACATTTGGTCAAATCAAATCAGCGATATGCGAATTACTTGGCTGGGGGGATGGCAGTGATGACTGCCTGCTTCCATCTTAATGAAGAATCATCACCGACAGATGTGATCACCCACCAGGGTGTGAGGATGATCTCTGCTGTCTTTCACCGGCACCATCGTCCTACCCATTCCACATCCATGTACGGACTCCTTGGTAAACTGCCAATGCACCTGATCATGGCAATAAATTGCATGGATCGGAACAGGCAAAATTGTGTTATTGGACTCGCTGTGCGGGAAGGAGGGAGGGTGGAGGAGACGCCGCAGGATGTGCGATTTTAACGCGTTGGGACTCCACACTACCAATAGCGTTTCATTTTGCGTTTCCCCCCGTATTTGGGTATCTTCCAAGCTTCATGCGCTGCCCGTTTTGCAATGCGGACAAAGAGAAACTGAAGGTGATCGACTCCCGCACCTGCGAGGGCGGGCGGGCGATCCGACGGCGCCGGGAATGTCTGCAATGCGCCAAGCGCTTCACCACGTATGAGCGGGTCGAGGAACCGATTCGCTTGATGGTGATCAAGCGTGACGGTCGGCGTGTGCCCTGGGACCGGCAAAAAATCCTGCAAGGTCTTGAAAGAGCTTGCTTTAAGCGACCGGTCCCCGAAGCCGAACTGCTCCGCGTGGTCGACGAGGTGGAGGAGGAAATCTACGCCAGCCACGACCGCGAAGTGCTCAGCTCGCTGATTGGCGGATTGGTCACCGACAAACTGCGACGCATTGACCAGGTCGCTTATGTCCGGTTTGCCAGTGTTTACAAGCGATTTTCCACGTTGGAGGAACTCGTCGAGGAGGCGCGGGCGGTCATTGACGCCAAGCGCTTCGAAGACCCTGAGCAGGGCCGTCTCTTCATCGAGGATCCACTGCCTCCCCAGCCGGTCAAGAACAACGGCCAGCCCTCTGCGCCCCGACGCCGCACGCGATCCACAGCCCGGAAATCCGCGACTCAGAATCCGCCAAAATGAGCTTGCAATCATCGAACCTCACGCCCGTCAGGGACGTGTTATGCTTTTGAAAGTTCAAAGACCCGCGCAGCAAACGTCCGATAAGTAGATTTGGCTCCAGGGAGACACACCATGCATTTCGGCCGACGTTATACCGCGATCCTTGTGTTCGCCTGCATGCTGGCCGTGGCTGGCCTGACCGGCTGTGGAAGCTCCAACGCCAAGCCCAAGGCGCCTACCGGTATTCCGTCGCAGCATGCGCCACTTCCGCCAGCCAGCAACCTGCCTGACTTCATGCGCGGCACGATCCATGAGTATGCGATCGTGCTCGATACCGAGCCGCTGATCGTCTCCGGATTCGGGCTGGTCGTGAATCTCCGGGGAACGGGCGATACCACCGTGCCCACTCCGGTGCGCGAGTACATCCTTCGCGACATGGTCAAGCGGGGCGTTCCGCGGCCTGAGGACATTCTCAACGACAATCGTGTCGCAATCGTCCAGGTGGAAGCAGCCATGCCGCCGGGGATCCGGGCCGGCGAGCAGTTTGACGCCCATGTGGCTGCGATGCCTCAGTCCCACATCACCAGCCTGGCGCATGGCCGGCTGTACCTGACTGAACTCAGCCCCA
>CAZSJB010000410.1:0-719 GCA_964606625.1 uncultured Tepidisphaeraceae bacterium
GGATGCTCCGGATCACACAGCGTATCGCCGGTCAGGGCATCCTTGATGCCGATGCACGCAACGATATCGCCGGCTTCGGCGACGTCCAGCGGAATACGCTCGGACGAGTGCATCTGGAACATCCGGCTGATGTTCTCACGCTTGTTGCGATTGGTGTTCAGCACACGCGTGCCTTTGCTCAGTGTGCCGCTGTAAACGCGCACGTAGGTCAGGTCACCGTGCTGATCGTTGACGATCTTGAACACCAGGCCGCAGAACGGCTCGGTGGGATCAGGATGACGCTCGATAATCTTGGTTTCATCCTTGGGATCCTGCCCCTTGATCGCCGGCAATTCCGGGGGGCTGGGCAGGTAATCCACAACGCCATCCAACAGGCGCTGTACGCCGATGTACTTCAGAGCCGATCCGCAGAAAACCGGGTGACACTTGAACTCGATGGTGCCCTTGCGCAGCGCTGCCCGGATTTCATCCTCGGTCAGCGACTCGGGGTCTTCGAGATACTTTTCGGTCAAGGCGTCGTCCAGCTCGGCTGCCTTCTCAAGCAGCTCGCCCCGCCACTTTTCGTACCGCTCGCGGTCTTCCTCAGCGATGGGCTTTTCTTCCCAGGTGGTTCCCTTGGTCTTTTCGTCGCTCTGGTAGTAGATGGCGACGCCGCGGATCAGGTCGATCATGCCCTGGAAGGTGCTGCCCTGGCCGATCGGGATCTGGACCGCGACTGC
>CAZSJB010000410.1:729-3242 GCA_964606625.1 uncultured Tepidisphaeraceae bacterium
TCGAGTTGAACGAAAACTCAAAGTCCGCCCCCAGCTTGTCCATCTTGTTGATGAAGCAGATGCGGGGCACCTTGTACTTGTTCGCCTGGCGCCAGACGGTCTCAGACTGGGCTTCCACCCCTTCCTTCCCGTCGAACACCGCGACCGCGCCGTCCAGCACGCGCAGCGACCGCTCCACCTCGACGGTGAAGTCGACGTGGCCGGGCGTGTCGATCAGGTTGATCGTGTAGCGCTCGCCGTTGCGCTCCCAGGGACAGGTGGTGGCGGCAGACTGAATTGTAATGCCACGCTGCTGCTCCTCTTCCATCGAGTCCATGACGGCCGTCCCCTCGTGGGTTTCGCCCATCTTGTGGATCTTGCCGGTATAGAAAAGGATGCGTTCGGAGACAGTGGTCTTGCCCGCATCGATGTGGGCACAAATGCCAATATTGCGTAGTTTGGTAAGGTCGCGAGCCATAAATAGAGCCTTCCTGAGAAACACGTCCGCTGCGTCTGCCATTCCCCTCGCACACAGGGAAACACGGCGGACGGGCGATCAAGCGTCCGAACAAATTGATGATATTGTGACGTCGGGAAAAGCGGGCCAATCCGGGGTGCGGATTACTCGATCCCAAAATTGCCGCGTACGATCAACTTCCCGCAGCTTCGACTGACATATCGACTATACGCAGACCAGTCGCGGAAAGTTTGCGCCGCGATCAACCAAAATTCGAGCCGTCGCAAAGAGGCGGTAATTTACCTAGGCAGCCGTCAACGTCAAGACGTCTCCCCAAAACCCCAAAAATGATGGTCAGCGAACACCCGTCCCCGTCTCCGCCTACATCCCCTCTTCCTTCACGCCGGGAACGATCTCGTTGATCCGCACGCAAAAAGTATCGTTCAGCACCAGCACTTCCCCCCGCGCCACCAGCCGCTCATTCACAAACACATCCACCGGGTCGCCCGCCAGCTTGTCCAGCTCAACCACCGACCCCTCCGACAGCTTCAGCACATCTTCCACCAGCATCCGCGAACGCCCCAACTCGATCTTCACGTTCAGATCCACGTCGCGCAGCAGATCAATGCTGGAAACCTGGGCCTCCTGGATAACTTGCGAAAAGTTAGGCAGATCCACGGGCGTGCCGACATCCGCCGCGTCCTCCCCCAGATTCCCGGGCACCTCGAAACTGGCTTGTTTCAGCAGTTCTTCAAGCGTGGCGTCATCGATCAGGCCATCGTCGACCGTTTCAGGGGATTGGGCAGCTTCAGCGGGTGAGTTACCGGACTCCGGTTCGGCGGCGGCTGCACTGAGGGCATCCTCCACCTCGCCCAGCGACTGCTCCATCTCGGCTGCTTCTGCCGGTGGGACAGCGGGATCGGCTGGGGGAGTGGCTTCGGCATCCGCGGGGGTTGCGGAAGCAGTCTCTGCCGGTGTCTGAGGCGATGCCCCCTCCGCCTGGGTGGGGGGCGATACAGGCGCAGTCGCTACCGGATCGGCATTTTCCGGATTTTCCGGGGAACCGACCGGATTATTGGGATCGTCCTGGGGTTTTTCGGCCATGATTCACCATCCTTGGCTCGCTGTAGCGGGGCATCCCATCCCGCGTGTGTACCGACCACCGAGATCCGCTGGCTGCGAGCGGCTGTCAATCTGCCCGAATCGGAATGCACCGCGGCACCAGCACCTCTTCGACGATGCCCTCACCGAGGATCTCATCAAGCTGGTATTTGACCTGCCGCCGCAGGGTTTCCAGGCCGGGCTCGGCTTCGCCGCCCAGCCGCTCGGGGTCGCTTTGAGCAATGATCGTGCGAATTCGATCGGTTATCAAGGCCTCCCGTGCCTTGAGCGTCTCGGTGGCAAGTTGCTGATGCTGCGATTTGACCGCCATATAAATGGACACGTCGATCAGCAGCAGCCGCCCACTGACCTTGTTGGGGGCACGAAACTCAACCACCTGGATCTCCACCCAGTCGGAGGGATTCGATACCTTGGCCTTGTCGCCGTCAACCGCCTCGGGCAGGACCAGTTCCGCCCCTGTTGCCGTCTGCGGTCCGCCCCCCAGCAACTTGAATCCCGCAAACAGCACGGCAGCTTCCACCACCATCACAATGCCGAGCATCACCGGCGTCCTGCCCAGCAGCGCACCGATCCCTCCCTTGCCTTTTGCGGATTGATCTCCTGCAGATTTCTCACCCCCGGCTCCACCGGCGGCGCCAGGCTTCTTTTTTGCTTCCTCAGCCATGCACGTAGTCCTGTGTCTGCCGCTGCGTCCTATAAAACGCGCACCACCCACTCAACCGGGCGCGCATCAGCGCAGCCTACCGGTCTTATCGGCAAACACACCCAATCACACCATTGCGGATTCGGGATTGTCCCTCGCAAATGGCTTATTCGGTGATCGGCCGGCGGATCGTGCGCGCATAGTCGATCGCCTTGCGCATGACCTCCTGCAACGTCTCACGGACCATCAGCCGATCGCCGCTTTCGCAGCAGACCACCGTATCCGGTGTCGCCTCCACGTACCGGATCTTCT
>CAZSJB010000411.1:0-3214 GCA_964606625.1 uncultured Tepidisphaeraceae bacterium
AGTCTGCACGGGAACGGGGCTTGCCCTCGGGGGTAATCGGCTTGAGGCGGCTGGTGATGTAGTTGGGCAGCTCGTCCAGCGTGTATCCGACAGCGAGCTTCGCAGCCAGCTTCGCAATGGGATAACCCGTCGCCTTGCTCGCCAGCGCCGAGCTGCGCGAAACGCGCGGGTTCATCTCCACCACCACCATGTCCCCGTTGTCAGGGTTGACCGCGAACTGGATGTTCGAGCCACCCGTCTCCACCCCCACCGCGCGGATGACCGCGATGCTCGCATCGCGCATCCGCTGGTATTCCTTGTCCGTCAGTGTCTGGATCGGCGCAACGGTGATCGAGTCGCCCGTGTGCACGCCCATCGCGTCGATGTTCTCGATCGAGCAGATGACCACAACGTTGTCGTTGCGGTCGCGCATCACCTCCATCTCGTACTCTTTCCAGCCGATGACGGATTGCTCGATCAGCACCTCGCCGACCGGCGATGCATCCAGCCCGCGGGCAACGATTGTCTCAAACTCCTCGACGTTGTACGCGATCCCCCCGCCCGTGCCGCCGAGCGTAAACGCCGGACGAATGATCAGCGGCAGGCCGATCTCCTCGAGGACCTTGCGGGCCTCCGCCATGCTCTTGACCACGCCCGACATCGGCACCTTCAAACCGATCTGAACCATCAGATCCTTGAAGACCTGGCGGTCTTCGCCGCGGAAGATGGCTTCGCGGTCGGCGCCGATCATCTTCACGCCGTACTTCTGCAAGATGCCCTGGTCGTAGCACGCCATCCCGGTGTTCAGTCCGGTCTGGCCGCCCAGGGTCGGCAGCAGCGCGTCGATCGGGGTACCCCGCTCCTTTTCGAGCTTGAGGATCTTCTCAACCGATTCGGGGGAGATCGGTTCGATATACGTGGCGTCGGCAAACTCCGGATCGGTCATGATGGTGGCCGGATTCGAGTTGATCAGGACGACGCGATATCCCTCTTCCTTAAGGGCACGGCAGGCCTGAACGCCGGAATAGTCGAACTCGCACCCCTGTCCAATGACAATGGGGCCCGAGCCGATGATCAGAATCGTGTGGATGTCGTTTCGTCGGGGCATGTATTTAGTTCTGTGGCACGAGTGCGGGGAGCCGAACGTCGCCACAATTTACAGATCGCGGGGGGTAGTTCAAACATCACCGGCCCAGCAATTTCACCAGCCGGACTATTGCCGGGCTCCCTGAGGGGAGGGCGCGCACGAATGACCGCAAAATTCCATCTATCTTAACACCCCACTCGCCCCAAACTGCCCAAAAACTTCAAGGTTTCCCTTGCGCTGGCCGCGACTCGCCGCAAAATGAAAGGAATTCGAGCCTGGGACATTTCCGGGCCCCTCGCTAAGACGTTGAAGAAAGTCCTTTTATGACTGATACGATTCAGACCACAAGCGAACTGGTCACTGCGCAAGCTTTACGGGCGCGGACAAGGGGATGGCTGGATGATCTTGCACTGCTCAAGTCGCCACCCCCGGTGCGGTGGTCTTGGGCGATGCTGTCCATGGGGCTGATGCTCGCAGCCATGGTGGGATTGGTAATCGCCGCCTACCTGGGCTGGCGGGATCATGAGTGGCCGGCGGAATACCTGCAGGACAACCAATGGGGCACCTGGCTATCGGCGGGGCCGCTGCTGGCCTCCGGGCTGATCAGCCTGCATACCGCCCTGCGTTCTCGCGATGCCTCGCGGCGATTCTGGGTGATCGTGGGGATCACGCTGCTGATCATTGCAGGGGACGATTTATTGCGGTTTCATGAAAACCTGGAGCTGACGCTGGTATCGTTGTTCAACCTGGACCCCGAGCATTTCATGGTCGCCCGGATCAACGACAGCGTCATCATCGTTTATGGGCTGGCTGCTGCCATCTACACCACTCGGTGTCGCCATGAGCTGCTGCGCTTCCCCTGGGCGTGTTACTGCCTGGGGGTGGGTGCGTTTTTCTTTGCGGGGATGGTGATCTGCGATGTGCTGCACATCTCCGCGACGCTCGAGGAATCCATGAAGATCGTAGCCGCCGTGCTCATCCTCAGCGCGATGCTGGAGGTGAACCTGCGCGTCTCCTTCGGAAGCAAAACAACGCAACAACCCATAACCTCCTGAACGCCGAACCTTGAAGGCAGATGTGACGAATACAGGAAAAGACAGGAAAAGTCGGAAGGTTCGATAATACCTGTTGACTTGACCGATCTAATTATTACTGTGCATCGCATTGCCGTGACGTGCAATGCGTCAGGTGATCGGGCAACAAGCGTGGTCGGCCATGGATGGCCGGATTGTTTTGTTCGAATGGGCTATAGACAAGGCACGGAAGCCGGGTTTTTTCATCCCTTTTATGCCTTGTACAAACCTTTCGCTCCATCTGCCTGTCTGACTCTGTCGTACGGTAATTTTCAGACCGCAACGGGAGAGGACAGCGGAGTGATCGCAAGAGGTTGAGAAAAATGGCAAACCCGATATTGGATCTGCCCCTCTCGCAGGTGATGCGATCGGAGATTGCACTGCCTTTGCAGCACATCCTGCAAATTTACACGGTGGGACAGTTCCTCCGCGCGTGGCGCAGCCCCCGAAACCAGAAAAGCCTGGAGCAGATTTTCGATACCCCCGAACAGGCACGCCATGCCGTCGCCGTTTGTCAAAGCTGGGCTGGCTTGACGAACCGGGCCACGTTGGCGACCCCCACTGCCTGGTGGACACGCGACGACGCTCCCTCGATTTCGGCGTGAACCTTCCTTCCTGATGAAGTGAACGGTGGATCCCGTCAACTCAGGGATGGGCCTGTAGACGGGCGTTCGCGCTGCGCAGCCGATCCGCGCACGTCGGGTGGATACTTAAAATGTGGACTCGACACGCGGCGGACTGGCGTGAGAGGCGGATCGGGCAATGCACAACGGTAGCAATCCGCTGGCTGCCAGCAACGCCAGCGTCTCGATGCCATAGGTCATCTCCGAGGCACGGTGCAGGCGGGCAAAGGTTTCGCCGCCGCTTTGCCCTTCCTGGCGCAACTGCTGCATGGTGGGCGTGATGATCAGCTCTGTCACCAGGGCGGCTGCCATCCCCAGCGCGATGCACAGGGCCGCGGCCGTCAGCAGGCGTCCTTTGGCGCGCAGCCACCCCGGGGGGGCGGGGGGGGGGGGGGGCGGGGGCGCGGGCGGGGGGGGGGGGGGGGGGGGGGGGGGGGGGGGGGGGGGGGGGG
>CAZSJB010000412.1:0-3202 GCA_964606625.1 uncultured Tepidisphaeraceae bacterium
TCCGCACGGCTGGCGAGATGCGCATCAGCAACTACCTGCTGTGGCAGATCAGCTACGCTGAGCTGTTCGTCAGTCCCGTGCTGTGGCCGGATTTCGGCGTGAAGGATTTACACGAAGCCTTGCGCAGCTTCGCCGGGCGTAACCGGCGATTCGGCGCGCTTGATGAATCGAATACGTCCGCTCCCAGCACACCCCCGCCACGCTATTGACCCCTGATGCGCCCCAAGCCCCCCAACCGTGCTTCTTACTGGCTGATTCGGCTGGTCGTGTATGGAAGCATTTACCTGGTGTTTTCGATGATTGCATTTTTTGGTGGCTGTGCAGACAGGTTGATCCTGTTCCCCCAGACCGGTCCGGCCAAGCCTCTGGGGGTGCGATCCCATGCGATTGCCTTTGAACAGGGCGCGCTTCAGATCTGGATTGCCGATCCACCGGAAAACCAGCCGCCCAAGGCCTACGTGCTGACGTTCAACGGCAATGCCGATCGTGCAGAAAACGCCGTGATCAGCGAGTCGTATTTCTGGAACGCCCATCCGGTTGAGGTGTGGGCGGTGAACTATCCCGGCTATGGCGACAGCACCCCTCCGGCAAAGCTCGCCCGCCTGGGGCCGGCAGGACTGGCAGCCTATGACGCCCTGCGGCTGCACGCCGGTGACCAGCCGATCATTGTCTCGGGCACCAGTCTCGGGACCGCGGTGGCGCTGCACATCGCAGCCAATCGCGACGTCAATGGTCTGCTGCTGCTGAATCCCCCGCCGCTGAAGCAGATGATTCTGGGCCGGTTCGGCTGGTGGAACCTGTGGCTGATCGCCGGGCCGGTTGCGCTGGCCATCCCGTCCGACCTGGACAGCATCCCCAATGCCAGGCAAGCGAACGCACCCGCCCTGTTTACCCTCTCCACACAGGACAGCGTTGTCCCCTACGCCTGGCAGCAGAAGGTCTACGCCGCCTACGCCGGGCCCAAGCAGGCACTGGCAATCGAGGCGGATCACAATGATCCACTGACTCCGGAAGGTGAGCGTGCCCTGCGGAATCACATCGCGTGGCTGTATGAGCAAGCGATCAGATCCCGTTAAGAACGGGATAAAACAACCGGTCACGTCACGTCAGATGGAGCGTTGGCAAACCGTTCAGGTCGCCGAAAGGTGCGGCCGGGCCAGTTCGACCACCGCATCGAAGGCAGCCGGGTCGCTGACCGCCAGATCCGAGAGCATCTTGCGGTTCAGCTCGATGCCGGCGGCGATGCAGGCAGGGATGAAACGGCTGTACTTGATGCCGCGTTGGCGGAGCGCCGCGTTGAGGCGGACGATCCACAACTGGCGGAAGTGGCGCTTCTTCTGGCGGCGATCGCGATAGGCGTACCGATCGGCGCGGGCAATGAACTCAAGCGCCGAGCGGTACTGATTCCCGGGGGAAGCGCGGAAACCGCTGGCACGCTTGAGGACACGTTTACGTTTGCGGGCGTGAATCACGCCACCTCGTGTACGAGGCATAGCACAGTTCCTTTCTGTTTTCCTGGAGCCAGAGGCACACAGACCCGGAAAATCCGGCGGGCATGGCTGGACCGGCGACGCACCGGCACTTGTTAAGATTGTTTACCATGCGGCAACGTAGGGTGCCGCCAAAACGGACTTCACACATGCATGGTGCTATGCACCGTGGCTGGGGTCATGACTGAGCAGCAGCCACTTCCTTGGCCTTCTGCACTTCGGCCAGGCGCTCTTCGTGTTCGATCTTGCCGGGACGTAGCTTGGAGATCCCCATCAGCTGCCGCATGTTGCGGGCGTGGCCCTCAAACAGGATCGACGCCCGACGGAGATGACGCTTCTTGTTGCCCGACCGGCCCGAACGCAGATGCGAGGTGAGCGTGTGGTTGTGCTTGAGTTTTCCTTTGCGCGTCACCCGAAAGCGCTTGGCTACCGATTTGTTGGGTTTGAACTTATAAGCCATGACGTCCTCAGTCCAAGTCTATCTAAGCAAGAACCCCCAGCACGGGGGTAAGAGGGGCAAATCTATCAGATGGCTGCCCGCAAGTAAAGGCAGGCAAGGTCGCCCCCTTCAGACCCCACAGAATTTTCTGATTCCAGCCCCACAACACCCTCCGCAAGAATTCAACAAGATAGCCAATCCGCTAACCAACCTTTCCTAATGCTCCGGAGAACGAAAAATCTCGATAAAATTTGACTTCACACATTTGTTAGGTAAAAATACAGCCTGAGAAAATGCGTTGCGCTGGCCTTCCCTGCCGGCCATGGGATCATGTCTTTTTCGCCCAGGAGTCTTTGCAGTGTTCGCTTTCATGCCTGGTCTGTCTGCCCCTTATAGGCTTGATTTAGACTCCCCGCGTGTTGCAGGTTTATTCGACTTCCCGGCGAAAAACGAACCCAAACGAACCCATTTCAAACCTATGCTCACCGCGTTTGTGCAGCGCCAAGGGCGATTTAGCCGTTCGAACCCAACTTCAAAAACATCCAAACGAACCCACTGTTTCGATGCGCACTGGTGCGCCGTTTAACGGGATCTTCCATGCCGGCGTATTTTGACCTTTCCCACCATCGCTCTTACCTTTAGCGGCAAACCTATGCGTCGATACTTCCCCGATCTCCAGAGTTTCAAGGACATTGCGCGACACGCGCGGATCATCCCCATCTATCGCCAGTTGCTGGCTGACCGCCTCACGCCCGTGAGCGCGTTCGAGGTGCTTGGCCGCGACCAGCATGCATTTCTGCTGGAATCGGTGGTCGGCGGCGAGAAGATCGGGCGGTACTCTTTCATCGCAACGGGGCCTTCCGCCGTCTATCAGTGCGCTGCCGGAAAGGCGATGCTCCAGCATTATGGTCAGCCGCCTCAGGAGTTCGAAACCACCGATCCCTTGGCGGATCTTCAGAAACTGCTGCCCCAGGGCGCCTTTCACCACCCCAAGGAACTGCCCGCCTTTACGGGCGGCCTGGTCGGATATGCCGGTTATGACACGGTTCGATACTATGAGCCGGAAAAGCTCGCCAATCCCCCCCGCGATGACCGCCATTTGCCCGATGTCCTGTTTGGGCTGTATGGCGAGCTGGTGATCTTCGATCACGTCGACAAGACGATCAAGATCGTCGCCAACGCCGATCTGAACAAGTTCCCCGATCCCGAAGCCGCCTACAACGACGCCGCCCGTCGCAT
The DNA here is from genome assembly GCA_964606625.1 of uncultured Tepidisphaeraceae bacterium. Lineage (GTDB taxonomy): Bacteria > Planctomycetota > Phycisphaerae > Tepidisphaerales > Tepidisphaeraceae > CALEKX01. The sequence goes on from CAZSJB010000412.1 coordinate 3,169, forward strand.
CGATCTGCTGGTGCAGCGTCTCCAGCAGCCGTCG
>CAZSJB010000413.1:0-3195 GCA_964606625.1 uncultured Tepidisphaeraceae bacterium
TCGATTGGGTTCGTTTTGGGTTCGTTTGAACGACTGGGACCGCAGTGTTTCAGGCAGTGGGAATGAAAAAATCGATGTGCTACAGAAAAGTTGTGCGTAAAAGCGAGGAGCGTAAGAGCATCTTCGCAGGAGGTTCTCCATTCATCCTGAGCAATCCTGCCCAAAGCCAAGATACTGCAATGCGGCTGAACAGGTAGAACACAGAGGCAGGAACGCATAGGTCACCCTTCCAGTGGGAAGTACGAAGGGATTAGATGGCGGGCAGCGAACGCCGCCGGCGCGAAGCGCCCAACGCTAACTATAACCAAACAAATGGGCATGGGCAAATTTTTCGGATTATTTTCGCTCCTGTCCTCTGACAGAGCAGAATTATCCATTCAGGAGGAGGTCAGTGTGGCGGCTGTCGTTACATATGAATATCAACTCCTCAACGTCATCGAAGCCGGCGTGTGGATACTGATCGGGATCGTCTGTCTCCTGTCGGCGCTGCGGATCGGCTGGTCACGCCGCCAGCGGTGGATCGCGGCGGGCGTATTCGTTTTGTTTGGGATATCCGACCTGGTGGAGACCCTAACCGGCACCTGGTGGCGGCCGTGGTGGCTGCTGGTATGGAAGATAGGCTGCATTGCGCTTATCCTGCTGCTCACCGTGACGGGCATTCGCCGCAAACGACAGGAGACAACCGATTCATGACCAGTACCCCACTCCCCGAACTGACATCCGCTGCCTGCATCCAGCGCCATCCCAAGCCGGTCCTCACCCGCGAGGACGTGCCCTACCCGGCATCACTGATCTTCAATGCCGGGGTCTGCAAGTACCAGGGCCGATACGCGATGGTCTTCCGCAACGACTACGGCGCGGATAACGAAGCCGAGTTCCAGGAACACGGTTTTGGCGGCACCAACCTCGGGCTGGCATTCAGCGATGACGGGATCAACTGGAAGGTCGAGCCCCAACCCTGCATCGATCTGGAGTATGCCCGCCGCCTGATCGCTCCGCTGATCCCCAACAAGGATCCGCAAACCGAGTTGAAGCGGTTCTACGATCCGCGGCTGACGGTCATTGACGGCCGCGTGCACATGTGCTTCGCGATCGACACGGCGCACGGCCTGCGCGGCGGCGTGGCGGTGACTGATGACTTCCAGAAATGGGAGATCATGAGCGCGTCAGTTCCGGACAACCGCAATATGGTGCTGTTCCCCGAGAAGATCGGCGGCCGGTATGTCCGCTATGAACGACCGGTCAACGCCTGGGGCGGCAATGTCCTGACCGGCGACCAGGCGATGATGTGGATGAGCTTCTCACCCGATCTGCGCCACTGGGGTGATTCCCGGCATGTGCTGAGCAGCCAGGAGATTGAGTTCGCCAACGACAAGATGGGCCCCGGCGCCCCGCCGATCCGCACAAAGCGCGGCTGGCTGACGACGTTCCATGCGGTGTGGCGCGACGACACGCGCGGCAAGCACGGCTGGGAAAAGAAGTGGCCCAAGATCTACTCCGCCGGCCTGATGCTGACCGACCTGGAAGACCCCAGCCGCATCATCGGCCGCCTGCGCACGCCGCTACTCGCCCCCGAGACCGAATACGAAACATCCGGCGGCTTCCGTAATCACGTCATCTTCCCCGGCGGGATGATCCTCGAGGATTCCGGCGAAGTGAAGATCTACTACGGCGCAGCCGACACCGTCGAATGCCTCGCCACCGCGCATGTCGATGACCTGATCGCTCTGTGCGTCAAATGACATGGTGAGGGGATGGACCAAAAAGATGAGCGGATGAGCTTTCAAGGGGCTCATCCGCTCATTGTTTATGCCTGCTCAGCGTATCGTCTATTCACTTACTTTGATGAAGACGAATCGCGAGCCCATGTCGGTCTCCACGTAGAGGCGAACCCCCTTGGCCAAGTCCGCCTTATCCAGCGCTTCAGCCGCTTCGCGGGCATTGCTGACTTGCTGGTTGTCAACGCGGGTGATGACATGACCGGCACGCAAGCCGCTCAAGGCGCCGCGTGAATTCGGATCGACACGGGTGATGATCGCTCCGGATTCTGCGCTGATGTTGTAGCGTCGCCGCAACTCGGGGGTCAGGTTCGACAGCTCGATACCCAGTTGCTCGGCCACGGCTGCATCCTGCTTCTGCGGCAGCCGACGGCTGCCCCGCTGACCGAACGCCAGCACATCCTCCGGCTGCTTGCCGACCGTCAGCTTCAGCTCCCGGTATTCACCATCGCGGAAGACTTTCAGCGTTATCTCTTCGCCCGGCGAGGTCGCGGCAATGCTGTTGCGCAATTGCTGCATATCGTTCAGCTTCCGGCCATTCAGGCTGACGATGATATCCCCCGGCTCGAGCACCCCATACGCGGGGGTATCGGGAAAGGTCTGTTCCACCAGCACGCCGCGGTCTTCTTCAAAACCAAAGCTCTGGGCCAATTCCCGGTTGGTGCGCACGTCGCGGATGCTCACGCCCAGCCAGCCGCGTGTGACGGTGCCGGTTTCACGGAGCTGCGCGTAAACCATCTTGGCCAGGTTGGACGGGATCGCGAACCCGATCCCCTGGAACCCGCCTGTGCGCGAGGCGATGGCGGTGTTGATCCCCACCACCTCACCGCGGATGTTCACCAGCGGCCCGCCGCTGTTGCCCGGGTTGATCGGTGCGTCCACCTGGATGAAATCTTCGTAGCCGCCTGCCCCAAGGATCCCGACGTCGTTGCGGTTCAGGGCCGAGACAATTCCGTGCGTCATCGATCCGACATATCCAAACGGCGAGCCGAACGCGAGAATCCAATCCCCCTTCTGAAGCTCGTCGCTGTTGCCCCAGGCTGCGGGAATCAGGCGATCTCCCTTGATGCGGATCACCGCCAGGTCGGTCTTGGGATCGGTCCCGACCACCTCGGCATCGGTGATTTCACGGCCATCATAGAGGGTGATGATCATTTCCTGGGCGCCGCCGGCGACGTGATTGTTGGTAAGGATGTAGGCTTCGCCGTTGGTCACTTCCATGATCACGCCCGAGCCGTTGCCCATCTGGCGAAACGGTTCGGCCTCAGGCAGACGAAAGCCTTCGGGCAGATCAGGTTCGCCGTCGCCGTCGCGATCGGGGAAGAATCGTCGCAGCAGGTCGTCTTCCAGGGGGATGCGGGAGCGAATCCCGGGAATTTCTCGGACCACGCGAATATTCACCACTGATGGCTCAACC
>CAZSJB010000414.1:0-3190 GCA_964606625.1 uncultured Tepidisphaeraceae bacterium
CTTGATGAAAGCGTGTTTCGACGGTGACGGTGGCATCGGTCGCGCGGGGGGCAACGAGGGCAATTGGAATGTGATACTCGCCGGAAAGAAGCGTGTGCAGGCCCCGGACATGGACGGCGACATCGTCAAATGCCAGCCGCACCGGCGGATGCTGTGGGATCTCGGCAAAACCGGTTGTGATCGACCAGGAGCCCTGCGTCCGCGGCCACGCGCCAAGCGCCGAACGACAGAGCAGAAACTGCCAGACATCGTTGTCCTTGATCGCCTGCACCCCGAAGTCCGCGATGGGAATCGACGCTTCGATGACGTAGCCGTCGGCGTCCTCACTAACGCCCAATGTCCAGTTGCCGGTCCATCCTTGCGCCGTATAGCCGCGTGAAGGGATCATGTGGTTGTCGAGCACCGCGGGATAGGTGTTGATGACGCTCTGGTATGTCTCGGGAATGTTCTTGGGCGGCGAGACCCATATCTCCACGGATGGGTCGCCATAGGAATAGCCGTCGTTGCTGCGGACACTCTTGGTAAGCCGCCATTCATCAGGCGCGCGTGTACATCTGAACAGGAAGTAGAACCCCTCGTCGTCGAAGGTCATGGACATCTCGGTCGGCGCGCCGACGAGATGATAGCTGAATGCGGCAAGCAGGCCGCTGCTGGTCAAGGCGTTGTCCCATTCGCCCGGCGTGACTTTGCCGTCGATCACGGGGGCGACGGCGGTTCGAACGGCGGTAAATTGCGCAGTAGGCGCCCGATCCGCGGCGAGTGCGGCAAAAGACGTGCCCAGCGCCAAGATAGTGGTGGCGATGCAAACAGCGAGTTTCATGAAAGACTCCGGTTTGGGTCACGGCGTAACGTACATCACGTGGTATTCCTGATTGGCTGCAGCGCGGAACAAGGCGACAACCAGCCAGAAGGCGACAGCGCTGGCTTCGCCCACGATTAATCCCAGCGCTGCACTGCGCAGGCTGCCCAGCAGCTTCGCACCGCCGTAATGAACGGCGGCTGCCTTGGCCAACCAGCCGAGGAAGATGCTGAACCACATTCGTGCGATCGGAAAGGTGAATACCAGAAGCAATCCCAGCGGATGCAGCGGCCAGTTCACATAGCGAAAGCGCAGAGCGCCCAGCACTGCCGTCAGTCCCGCGCCGATGGAAAAATGGGTGGCGCGGCTATGCGTTTCATTGGAACGATCCTGCACGTAAGCGAGCGTCGGCTGCACAACCAGTTCCCTTGGGACGTATTCGACACCGTACTGATTCACGGGCGTGACGGAGGGCGTGGCGAGTGTCGAAGCGTGCGCGTACTCCATCCGCAACATGCTCGCGCCCCCCACGACATATGCCAGGGCCAGCGAAAGCATCATCGCCGCGACAAAGCACACACCCTGCCCGCGGTGGGCGGGCGAGGCCAAGTGGTCGTTGACCTTCAGGGCGTGTGTCGAATAGACACTTAAGGACTCCCGCGTATCGTGGGTGAAGGCTGCCCCCACAAAGCTGGTCCAGAAAAATGAATGGGTCGTCGTCTTCATCCCCACGGACGAATGCAGATACGACCATGCGCGATGAAGCGGGACGTTGATCTGGATGTAATACAACCCTGTTTCAGCGGCGACGCGGGCAATTATCATCACGACCAGCAGCAACAGCACGACACTGAGCAATGCACCCGCAAAACTGGACTTGGCCAGTACCAGAAATATCACCATGCCCAGGGCGCACGTGACGGCGCCCCAGCCGGCAACCTGGTAGGGGATGTAGGGATCCGTCGGGTCATCGGATCGGGAGCGGCCGACCATCGCACGAAGCACCACCGCCCAGTGTGCCCGGCCGATCCATATCACCATCCCCGCGACGACCAGTAACGAGCCGGCCATCTGGTCCTGCTGCATCGGAGCGGAGAACTCCGCACCACCGGCGGCTGTGAGCATCACCGCGACCTGGAACAGCAGGTACGTGAACCAGAGGCTGAAGGCGATGCGCGTTTGCAGCAGAAAGGTGATGCCGATCACGGCGAAATAGACGTTCTGGGCTTTGAAGAAGATGTGTGCATTGCTCAGCGGCGGCTGCGTCATGATCGGCCGCAGGTCAAAACCCAGCGGCAAGGCCGGAACGTACAATGGGAGGTAGACCGACAATGAGTTGATGCCGCGGGCCATGAACACCGCGATGAACGGCAGCCAGAACACCCACGAGCGCAACACGCGGTTGACGACGCGACCCGGCTCGGGATCCTCGAGCAACGTCGTATAGACGGTGGCGACGGGGAAGGCGAGGCGCTCATTCTCGACCCATTGGCGACGCACGATCAGTGACAGACAGATAATTGCCCCGCCGAAACACAATAGCCACATCCCCCAGGCGATGAACGGCGCAAACCATGCGCCCCAGGGCGCGGTCTCTCCCGCGGGAACGCGCCCCACGTACTGCGAGATTGCCGGCTCCATCGCGGCACGAAGCGCATCGCTTGTGTGCGCGTGCGGGAACAGCCAAGCGGGCAGGTTAAGGGAGTTCAGAAGCTGCGCCGCCTGGACGTTCTGGCCGGCCCCGTGCCATAAACCGATCAGCGACCCCATGACGTAATTGTGAAAGCCTACCGCCGGAACGGCGCAGCCGACCAATCCGATCGCCAGTGCCACGCCCAGTTCACCGCCCGTCAAGGCCATTCGCGGCGCCCATCGCCGCAGGGGAGCGTTCAACAGCACGATCAGCAGCAGGAAGAAGACGAGCAGCCCGATCGGCATCGTGCCGCCGATCAGGAATGTGTTGGCAACCAGCAGATCGTTGTACGGCGCGGCGGCAGCGATGAGGACGGTGGCCAGCAGTCCCGTCGCAACACTGCGTGCATTGACCGGCAAACGGCGCGCGGTAACGCGGTCATCAGTCGTGCTGCTGTCCAGGATTGGGTAAGTGCGCGATTCTGTCACGTGTTTGAATGCTTGGCGGTCCCCGCCGTGAGCAAGTTTGCAGCGCCGTGGCGCGCCGCTGCCGCCGCAGGAGAGACGCAATACGCTCCGGGGGCTGGAAGCCGAAACCTCATGGTGTCATCCGCGCGGACGCCTTTGATCTCCGGGCCGCCAACAACGGTGGTCAGAACCGTGTCGTTCGCGCCCTCCGCAGGCAGGGTGATCGTCTGTTGCGGCGCGCCGGGGCTGACGATGACGAACTCATCGAGCCGGCTGACCCCTGCGCCAAGG
>CAZSJB010000415.1:0-3161 GCA_964606625.1 uncultured Tepidisphaeraceae bacterium
CCTGCCCAAGGCCATTCATCTGGGCAAGGGAATCATCGAACGGGATATTGAGACGACGATCCCCGACAAGGATGCTCCGATTGTGCTTTACTGCGGGGGCGGGTTCCGCTCGGTGCTTGCCGCGGATAACCTGCAAAAAATGGGCTATACCAACGTCGCGTCGATGGACGGCGGCTGGCGGGAATGGACGGAAAAATCACTGCCGACAGAGCAGGGATAATCCCGCATGATCCGCCAAGCCGATAGGGGTAGACATGACGGCTCGAATCACCCTGATCGTGTTAATGCTGATCGCCGGCTGTGCGTCGCCCGTTCCGACCGGCCGCGACATGATGGTGCTGCACTGGCCGGGTCCGGTGGCCATCAGCGAGGAGGACGCCGCCCGCAACAACGACATCCGCATTGCCGTGTGGGAGGCTTGGCAGAAGGGGATTGACGCCAAGGTGCGCAAGCCCATGACCACCATCGAGGGCGATCCGATGGATCACTACCTGGTGGTCGAGGAAGGCCAGGCGAAGGTTATTGTCGATTCGCGCCGCGATCGCTACGCCGGATCGGAGAAGATCCGTACGTTCGAGGTGCGCAACATCCGCATCGGCTATTATGACGGCGGAGATTTTGTTGAAACGCCGCATCCGCCGCTGGACGGACGCGAAATGGTCCTCCTGCTGAGCACCCCCGAAGGCGAGTTCCGTTACTGATCCATCCCCCTCTGCGCCAACCTATCCAAGTCCGGGGGCATCCAACCTGTTTCTTGGGTGGCTCCTGCTAGCCTGACAGGAGAACGTCTCCCGCGCAGGCATAATATTCCTTGTCCTGTCGCATTCAGGATTGGTCGCTAAGATACCCAACGTGAAAGAGCGCATTCAGAAAGTTCTGGCCAATGCGGGGGTTGCCTCGCGCCGGCAGATTGAAGAAATGGTCCAGCAGGGGCGCGTGAGCGTCAACGGCAAGATCATGACCGAGCTGCCGATCCTCATCGACCCCGAGCGCGACAAGGTGCGTGTGGATGATGAGCTGATCAAGCTCAGCAGTTCACCGCGCGCCGGCCGGGTCTATTTCCTGCTGAACAAGCCGCGTGGCGTGTATTCCACCAATGTGGCGCAAGGCGAGCAGAAACGGGCGATTGACCTGCTGCCGCCGGGCATTCCCCGGGTCTATCCGGTGGGGCGGCTGGACGCCGACTCGCGCGGGTTGCTGCTGTTGACCAACGACGGCGAGTTGACCAATCAGCTGACGCATCCGCGATATGGCGTGCCCAAGACGTACCGCGCCGTGGTGGATGGATACATCACGCCCGAGGCGATCGAGCAGCTTCAGAAGGGGATCTGGCTGGCGGATCCGAAGAAGGGGGTCGGCTTCAAGACCGGCCGCACTCAGATCAAGATCGTGAAACGCACCCGGCAAAAGAGCATCCTGGAACTCACCATCCGCGAGGGGCGCAATCGCCAGGTGCGGCGCATGCTGGCGAAGATCGGGCACAAGGTGCGCGAGCTGATGCGCATCAAGATGGGGCCGCTGCGCCTGGATGGGCTGAATCCCGGCGAATATCGCCAGCTTACCTCGGCTGAGATCCGCGCGCTCAAGAAGCTGGCCCAGGCCAGCCAAGCCGAGGAGGACGCGCCCAAGCCGCGAACGCGAAGGAAACGATAAATGGCCAGCGAACGTGTCATCGTTGTCGGTGCCGGCAGCATTTCCAATTCCTGGTTCGGCCCGATCAAGGCCGAAGGGCTGACGGTCATCGCCGTTGTCGATCTGAACCGCGAGACCGCCCAGCGGCAGATCGACAAATATGAATTGGCCGGCGCCAAAGCCTCCGATGACCTGGATCGCATTCTCGCCGATGAGCAGGCCGATTTCCTGATCGACCTGACGGTTCCCGACGCCCATTGCACCGTCACCTGCAAGGCCCTGGAGGCGGGCTATCACGTCATCGGCGAAAAACCAATGGCTGCCGATATGGAACAGGCGCATCGCATGGTGCAGACCGCCCAGCGGACCGGCCGGATGTACATGGTCAGCCAGTCACGTCGCTGGGATGCCCGGCATGAATCCATCCGCCGCACCCTCCAGGCCGGCCGCCTCGGCCAACTGACCACTCTCCACTGCGATTTTTTCCTCGGGGCGCATTTCGGCGGATTCCGCGATGAAATGCCTTCGCCGCTGATCCTCGACATGGCGATTCACCATTTCGATCTGGCGCGGATGTTCTGCGGCTGCCGGGCGGTCAGCGTGTACGCCGAGGAGTTCAATCCCGCCGGCTCATGGTACCAGGGCGATGCCGCAGCCCATTGCCTGTTCGAAATGGAAAATGGCATCCGGTTTACCTATCGCGGCTCGTGGTGTGCAGAAGGCTGCCACACCAGTTGGAACGGCAACTGGCGCATCATCGGCACGCGGGGCACGCTGCTCTACGAGCGGGATCAAAACCCACACGGCGAGGTGGTTGCCAAGGAGGAAGGCTTCATCCGCCCCAAGGCGCCGCTTGAAGTCGAATCCGCCACGCTGGAGCACACCGCCATGCATGGAGCGCTGCGTGAGATGCTGCGGTTTCTCCGCACCGGCCAAACGCCCCAGACCCACTGTCACGACAACATTCACAGCCTCGCCATGGTCCATGCTGCCATGCAAAGCGCCCGAACGGGCAGCCGCGTTCCGATCAACGCCTGACACCGTGAAGCCGGTTCGCCAGGCGCGATGATAGGACGCTTTTTCTCTACACTTGTAGGAGCATTTCTGGCAATCCGTGCCACATGGGGGAAACTCTCTGCCTCGAACGACATGAAGGCAACAGACGTTCGCACCGCTCGTTAAACCCGGCGCGGCGCATAGCCGGCAGCCATCAGGGCGGCGATTACCTCATCGGTATGCTGCGCATCCCGAGTTTCCAAGGTAATGTCAAACTCCGCCCCCTTGGCGGGCACGTGCAGCGAAGTACGGTTGTGCAGCACGTCGATGATGTTGGTGAGGCCCAAGGCGCGATAGAAGCCCTCGAGCACCTTGCGGTTGTTGATGCGCAGCTGGATGCGCGGGATGGGCAGCGCGCTCACCACCTCGTGGAGCAGCAGCGCCATCTCGGCGTCGAAGTGCACGGGCAGCTCCCCCTCCCCGATCACGTCGATGTCAGCCTGGTAGAACTCGCGGTAGCGCCCCTGCTGCGG
>CAZSJB010000416.1:0-3161 GCA_964606625.1 uncultured Tepidisphaeraceae bacterium
CTGCATCCATGATGAACGCTGGACAGTGGTTGAATTGATGCTGCCGGACACCTTGGACAGCGTCGAGTTTGATCGGCTGAATGAAAGACTGCTGGCGGCGGTATCGAAGGAGCCCCACCGGACGTGGATTTTTGATCTCAGCCAGTCAAGCTACCTGGGCAGCGCGGTGCTGGGGCTGCTGGTCAACCTGTGGCAGCGCATCCGATCGGCTGAGGGATCGCTGATCCTGTGCGGCCTGTCGCCTCGTCTGGCTGAGGTGTTTCAGGCGACCAGCCTCGTACGCCTGTTTACGATCGTGCGCACGCGCGAAGAAGCCCTCCGCCTGGCTGCGCAGTAGCGTAGACTCCCCCCTTTTGCGATTAGAACGGCAGTGCTTCATCCATCCAGTTGTCGGAGCGGAGGACCTGCTTGCGGTTATAGCGCGCCATGCGTTCGGCGCGAGCCTGAGCGATACGGATCAACCCCTTGACGCCGACGGCACGCCACATGTGTCGCAGGCGCGGCGTGTAGCGGATGAACAGGTCATCCTCAGCGCTACAGAACATCTGGGCGCAGCCCGGGTCTCCTTGACGCGCTGCGCGACCGAATAGCTGGCGATCGACACGCCCGCTGCCGTGCGGTTCGGTGGCGATGACGTGCAAGCCGCCGATTTCGCGGACATCGTCGCTGATCTTGATGTCGGTTCCGCGGCCGGCCATGTTGGTGGCGACGGTAATTTTCCCCTTCAATCCGGCTTCAGCGACGATGCTCGCTTCCTGGGCGGTTTGGGTGGCGTTGAGCACACGATGGGGCCGATTGGCTTGGAACAGCCGCTTGGAAACCTCCTCGGAGGCGGCGATGCTGCGTGTCCCCACCAGCACGGGCACGCCCTGGTCATTGAGTTCCATGACGCGTTTCACCACCGCATCCCACTTCTGCTCGGCTGTATCAAACATGCGAATCGGCAACTGCTTGCGGATGCAGGGCTTGTTGGTGGGGATGCGGACCACCGGACGACGGTAAATCTGCCACAACTCCGCAGCCGCTTCCCACGCCGTACCCGTCATGCCAGCCATCATCGGATACTGACGGAAAAATCGCTGAAAGCTCAGGCGGGCGAGGTTTTCCTTGTCGGCTGTGACCGGCACCCCTTCCTTGATCTCAATCGCCTGGTGCAGGCCATGGCGCCAGCTCCGGTCAGCCATGATGCGGCCGGTCGACTCGTCGATGATCTGCACCTTCTGCTCATGATCGATGATGTAATGCTCGTCACGGAAGAAGCAGTGTCGTGCCACCAGTGCCTGCTGCACCAGCTCTTCGCGCCGACGCTGGCCGAGGAAGAACGTGCTGTCACCTTCATAGTTCTGAGCTTCGGCCATCCGCTCAGCCAGCTCGTTGAGCGTGCGGTGACCACGGGCAGTCAGATCGACCGTGCGCACGGTGCGATCCACCGTGAAATCGCGTCCGGGTTCAAGCTGGTCCGCCAGCATTGCCGCCAGGCGGTACAGACGCTCGTTGGGATTGGTGTTGGGCGAATTGCTGATGATCAGGGGGGTGACGGCTTCGTCGATCAGCAGGCTGTCGGCTTCGTCGACGATCACCTTCCACAGACCCGGAACCAGCAGCCCCGCCCGCGCCGGCCCGCGCTCCAGCAGATGGATCATCGTCTCCGAAGCACTGCGCAGATGGCCGAGCTGGATCTGGTCCCGCAGGAAGTCGGCCACCAGTTCCTTGCTGGTCACATAGACGACGTTCTTGCGGTACTCATGATACCGCATGTTCGCCGGACACTCATGGACCACATGCCCGACCGTGTGCCCCAGGATCTTGTAAACCGGGGCCATCTCCTCGGCATCGCGGGCAACGAGATAGTCGTTCACGGTGATGACATGCACCGGGCGCCCCGCCCACGCGAGGATCGACGCCCCGATCGCGGCGGTAAGCGTCTTGCCTTCACCCGTCGCCATCTCGGCGATATTGCCTTCAAACATCGCCAGTGCGCCCATGAGCTGACAGGGAAATGGCCGCATGCCGACACTGCGCCATGCGCCTTCGCGCGCCAGGGCGACCGCACGCATCAGTGCGTCTCCCTCCAGCCGCCCCAGACGGGCCAGATCGCGCACCACCCCCACCTCTTCAGCGAACCGCGTGGATCCCAGGTTGCGGATCTCCGGCTCAAGCCGCTCAATCGCTTCAACCTGCTTGCGCAACCGCGGCAACACTCGCCTGCGGTTACGGAACCATCCAACCCATCCATTGACAAGTTGATCCAGGCCCTTCACGCGGCGAGCGTCAAAAATGTCAAACAGTTCTGTGGAGATGGTCGTCATGAGGATTGGTCGTCGTGCGTTGCTCACCATCCGCCGCCGGTTGCATACAATGCAGCAGCAACGGCCCACGGATAACGGATACCATCAACCAAGCGCCTTATTCTGAGCGTGACGCTGGATAAGCTGCCAGAAGCGAATGCTCCATTGCCATATCAACGGTCGCTTGTGATCCAGGCGGAATCGCACATAAGCGCGCTGCCCGGGCACAATCGCCAGGCCTTCCGGCTTGGCCAGCTCCAGTTGTACCTCCTTCAAGGGCACAAGGGACTTGCTCGGATCAGATGAGCTGACCGCGATCGGGCCGCCCGCCAGGTGCGTCAATGCCGGCGGCACATCATGATGGGCTGCCGGAACTTCACGCAGGCGGCGGGCTTCCAGCACTTCGCTGAGTCGACCCGCGAGGCGAACCTCCGGGGTGGTATCCCTGGAGAGCGAAGTCCGCTCGGCATCGGCCTGCTCGATGAAGGCACGGATGATCAATTGGTCCAGCGTGGCCACCATCGCGATCTCATTGCCACGCTCCAGGTACTTGCCCGGCAGATCATCCAGCCGCGGAGCAATCAGGCGGCCGGAGAACGGCGCGCGAATGGTCAGATCTTCGATTTCCCGCTGAAGTTTGATCAGTGCATTGCGGTACAGTTCCAGCTCCCGTTGATCAATCTCCATCTGCGCGGCGTCACGGACGCGGCTTTGATTGATGCGAATCTCCACCTGGCGCAGCCGCGTCTGAAGCTGGCGAAGCTCGGCCATCAGCTTGTCGTTGGTAGCAACGAGAATGATCTGTCCTTCTTCAACCAGATCTCCATCGCTCAGCGGCCGGCCATCGGGATGCACGCCGATACTGGCACCAAT
>CAZSJB010000417.1:0-3157 GCA_964606625.1 uncultured Tepidisphaeraceae bacterium
ATCTGTGCGACGCTTGAACCGCTGTATGTTTACACCTTGGAGTCGATCCTCACCGAGCCGAAGAACGCGCTGGTCAAGCAGTACAGCAAATTTTTCCGTCTCGAGGGCAGCGAAGTCGAGTTCACTCCCGAAGCACTCGAACTGATCGCCCAGCGTGCCCTCAAGCGCGATACTGGCGCCCGTGCCCTCCGCGCGGTGTGTGAGGAGATCATGCTCGACCTGATGTACGACCTGCCCGATCAGCAGCAGGGCGGCAAGTACGTCATCACCCCCGAGGTGGTCGAAGGCAAGCACAAGCTCTTCGAGATCCGTCCCGAGCGGCGCCGCGAAAGCGCCTGATATCCACAAATAGACTTTCAGCCGATCCGCTGAAACAGATCCTGCCGAGCGACGCCATTGCATCGGCTTCTATTTCAGCGGATCATTTCATTTCGACATGAAAAAGCCGACGGAACAGATCATCCGTCGACTCCTATCTCCCCCGTTAATACGGGTGTTCTGTGAAGGGCTGCTAAAGAGTCCTGTGATTTTGCGGCATTCCGCTGCGGGACCGGACCAGACGGCCGAGATCAACAATTTTGAAAGGATCTGGATCTCTATTGAGGTTCCAGAGGAAACAGCGCGTTTACGCCGCCATGGGCATGGGATCGAACTCAACAGCCACACGATATCCAGCGCCGCTGGGATCACAGCGAAGGACACGGCCATAGGCTGCCCAGCTGCTGCGCAGCCCATTCCCCGCATAATGAACATTCACCCGCTCGCCGCGCTTCAGCGGCACGTCGGAAATAGCGCTCAATCCGCCCACCGAGACATCGCGAAGCTGCATAAAAAGGGTCGGATTGCGCCGGGCGGATAAATCATGGTCAAGCCGTCGGGTCTGGATCGTCCCCTGGGCCGGGACTCGAGGGAATACCCGGCGTTCACAGGCCTCTTCAGGCACAAGTCGCATGCGCGGAGTGAGTAGTGCTACCATGATTCGCTCCTGTGGGATCGGGGCTTTACAATCGCCCGTTACCAGTTTCATCGGCTGCCTAAACGGCAGAGTTTACCCAGCTTGCCCAGGGCGTTTTTTTCGAGGCAGACGTGCAAAAGATGCAGGAAGCAGGATTTGTAGCGCTGGTGGGTGCCGGACCCGGGGATCCGGGCCTACTGACATTGCGGGGACGCGAATTATTGGAGCAAGCCGACGCGGTGGTTTATGACAGCCTGGTTGGGCCCAAACTGCTCGATTTTTGTCGCGAAGATGCGGAAAAAATCTTTGCTGGCAAGCGCGCCGCTGCCCATTCGATGTCACAGGAACAGATCAATGAGCTGCTGGTTAGCCTGGGCAGAGAAGGCAAACGTGTTGTGCGGCTGAAGGGGGGCGATCCGTTTGTTTTCGGACGGGGTGGTGAAGAATGCGAAGCACTCGCGGCTGCGGGCATCACGTTTGAAGTGGTTCCGGGGATCACGGCGGCGGTGGCTGCGGCGGCGTACGCGGGGATTCCGGTTACGCACCGCGACTTCAACTCCAGTTTCACGCTGATCACCGGTCATGAGAAAGAGTCTGACTACCTCAGCCCCGAAGCTGCCGCACGCGGTCAGGCTGAAGGATCCAGCCGCATTGACTGGGCATCGATTGCAAAATTGCCCTGCCTCGCGTTTTACATGGGTGTGAAGTCCCTCCCGCGGATCACACAAAACCTGATCGAGCATGGAATGGATCCCAGCATCCCCGCCGCCACAATCCAATGGGGCACGACTCCCCGTCAGCGGACGATCACCGCTACGGTGGCTACGATCGCTGAGGCCGCTGCCGCCGCGGGCATCGCCGCACCAGCGATCACGGTTATCGGCAGGGTGGTGCAGTTGCGGGAATCCCTCGCCTGGTTCGAAAAACGGCCCCTTTTTGGCCAGCGGGTGATCGTAACGCGCACCCGCACCCAAGCCAGCGCGCTGTCAGACAAGCTGCTGCGACTGGGAGCCGAGGTGCTGGAAGCCCCCACCATTGCGATTGAACTGTCTGACAAGTCCGATCACGTGTCTGACACCCTCCAGCAAATCCGCCAGGGAGCGTATGACTGGGTGATTTTCACCAGTGTCAACGGCGTACGCATGACAGCCGAAGCGTTGCACCATCAGCAACTGGATGCCCGGGCGTTGGCGAAGGTCCGTGTGGCAGCTGTAGGCGCAGCCACAGCAGATGCACTCCGCCAGTACTTGTGCATTGAGCCTGATCTGCTTCCATCGCATGCAACAGGCGAGGGCCTGGCTGATGCCCTGGCAGAGGCTGGGGTAATCGCTGGGGCGCGGTTTGCCCTGTTACGGGCAGATATCAGCCGTCCCGTGTTGGTTCAACGACTTCAGGAAGAGGGCGCCCAGAAAGTTGAGGATGTGGCCATCTACCGAACCCGTCCGGTAAAGGCCTTGCCACAGGAGGTGGTTGATGCCTTGCAACGTGGTGATATTCAATGGGTTACGTTCACCAGCAGCAGCACAGCCAGAAATTTCATATCGCTTCTGGGAGAAGGATATGCGAACATATTGTCGCGAGTGCGCATCGCCAGCATCGGCCCGATCACGACTGCCACGCTATCTGAACTGGGCTTGAACCCGACCGTCCAGGCCCCTCAAGCCCGGATTGATGCTCTGGTGGATGCAATGTGCGAGGCAACACTCGACTCACTTCGTGGGAGCCATGCATGAGACGCTGGATGTCGCGATTATCCTATTCTTTCCTGATTATTGCCGGCGTGCTGGGATATCAGGCATTTCGAGTATTTGATGGCCGGGAAGAGGCAATGCAACCTTGGCAGGGCACATTGTTTGCCATTACGGCAGTCGTGGCGATGGGGCTGGGGATCATCGGCTTGCGGATTCGTAACGAAGAGATTCGCGGGAGATCGTAACCCCCAACGGTTCAACCGGTCTGCAGGCTGAAGTCTGCAATCCCCAAGGAAACTGGAGAACCCCGCCTCTGCCGCATCCTCCCGGTGCGGTATCCCTCTCGACAGGCTTAATCCGCCCAGGGGTTCTGCCGATATGGTATAGTGGCTGGCACAACGAACCTGCCCGCTCGAACGCGCGGCGTTCGAGGGTGCGGAGAGAGATTAGACCTGTTTTTTAAAAGCCGAATCGGCTTATTCTTGCGTGTAAGCTTCTTCTCCGCCCCCTC
>CAZSJB010000418.1:0-3153 GCA_964606625.1 uncultured Tepidisphaeraceae bacterium
CAGCGGGATCGGCTGGAGCAGGTGTTTAAAGAGATGGGGAAGCGCGCCGGCGGCAAGACCTGCGAAGCCATGAAAGGGTTGATCGCGGAAAACAAGGAACTGCTCGAGGAGAAAGCCGACCCCGATGTGAAAGATGCCGGATTGATCGTAGGCTTGCAGAAGGTTGAGCACTATGAAATCGCCGGGTACGGGTCGGTTGTGACATTTGCCAAGATGTTGGGTGAAACCCAGGCTGCCAAATTGTTGGCCAAGACGCTTGATGAGGAAGAGAAAGCCGACAAGAAACTGACCCAATTGGCGGAGAAGTCGATCAATCGCAAGGCCATGGACGCCTGATTCAACGAATCTATCCGCCTGTACTTATATTTGCTTCTCCCCTGGGGTTCCGAGGAGGGGGGTGGGGAGAGTTGTTAAAAACAGCGGCTACGCCAGGGAGCAATGCATCTCGGGCGATAGCCGCGTTTTGTTTTACTGCTGAAAAGGAAGGGTGGGTTGTATTTTCAGACGGTCGGCCAGCCTGAAGCGTGACACGAAGGGTCTTTGCGCTTCGCACCGAAAACGCTCATTCATGGGTTTGTCATGCCTCTTCTAC
The DNA here is from genome assembly GCA_964606625.1 of uncultured Tepidisphaeraceae bacterium. Classification (GTDB taxonomy): domain Bacteria; phylum Planctomycetota; class Phycisphaerae; order Tepidisphaerales; family Tepidisphaeraceae; genus CALEKX01. The sequence continues at coordinate 593 of CAZSJB010000418.1, forward strand.
TGGTCTGGCGTGGCTTGATGGCGGCCGGATTCGGGGGCTTCGGGGGTTTGTCCGTGGCAGCGATGTGCCAGGTCATCGGGAACGTTTAGCGGATCATGAATGATCTGCCCGTGTGATCGGCCGGCCTCTGCCGGTTCGCCCGATTCAGGGGCGTGACTGGGATCGTCCTTTGCCATGTCTTTCTTTTCCTGTAGCATCGGATACCTCCGGAAAAAGGGCCTCTTCGTCTTGAGAACTAGCGGATTACGTGCCAGACGGGCCAGATGGGCGGGCAGCGGGGGAGATTACGCAGTGCGTCACAATGACCGAATAGAGGAGAGGGGGGATGGCATAAGCTTTCGCCAAAAGGATGCGACGTTGAACAACGTCTCGGTTTGGCCTAAACTCACATGCCTTCGAGCCAATTGGGCATCGGATTTGGTTTTTCCGATAAGCTCTTCCCCAGGCAACGTTTGCGGAGTCAGCATATGGCTGTAGCCAATGAAGTAGAAAAACGCCGGGCGAATAACAAACAAAATCCTCGTTCCAATGGAGAGGTTGAACGTGAACGCCTGCGCATGATGATGCTGATCCGCCGGTTTGAAGAGCGGACCTATCAGGAATACACCAAACCCGGACAGAAGATCGGGGGGTTCTGCCATCTCTACTCCGGCCAGGAGGCGATTGCCGTCGGCATCGCAGCCATTTTTGATAAAGAACGCGATTATCTGATCAACGGATATCGCTGTCACGGTCACTCGCTGGCGCTGGGCATGAGTCCGCGGGCTGCGATGGCGGAGATGTTTGGCAAGGTAACGGGCTGCTCCAAGGGCAAGGGCGGGTCGATGCACCTGTTCAGTGCCGAAAACCGCAACTTGGGCGGTCATGGCATCGTAGGCGGGCATATTCCGCTGGGGCTTGGGGTAGCATTCGCACAGAAATACAAAAATACGGGGGGCGTCACTTACTGCCTCTTCGGGGATGGGGCGATCAACCAGGGGACATTCAACGAAGCACTTAACCTGGCCAGCTTGTACAAGGTTCCCTGCCTGTTCATCGTCGAAAACAACGGCGTGGCGATGGGAACCCAGGTGGAACGTGCCAGCGCCGAAAAAGATCTCGCCAAGCGCGGCTGCGGGTTCAACATGCCGCATTACAGCATTGACGGCAACGAACTCGACACGGTGATCGAGGAGTTCGGCAAGGCTGCCGAACGCGCTCGCAAGGGTGAAGGCCCCAGCTATATCGTCGCCAATACCTATCGCTTCCGCGGTCACTCCATGTCCGACGCCATGAAGTATCGCACCAAGGAAGAAATGCAGCGGGCCCGCCAGCGGGATCCGATCAGCCTCTACGAGGTTGCCCTGCGGGAGCGCGGTCTGCTCACCGACGAACAGGCGGAAGCGCTGGAACAGGAAGTCAACAAGATCGTCGACGAAGCTATCCGGCAGGCCGACGAGGATCCGCATCCGGATCTCGAAGATCGTTTCAATGACATCCTGGCTGAGCAGTATCCGCTGGAGAAGTAAGATTCGCCGCGGAGGCGCAGAGGGGCGAAGCAATTCGCGGGATGAGGTTGCGGACCCTCTCGAGATCTTCATGCGGGTAACGGAAAGATGACATCAATGACAGGGAGATGCAGCCATCGCCAGCGGCATCCTGATTAAGATGGGATGATCTCCAGGTGTTTGGGCATCCCTGCGGTTTACAGAACTGACCACCATGCCAGAAATACAATTCCGACATGCTCTCCGCGCCGCCATGATCGAGGAGATGGAGCGCGACGAAAACGTCTTCCTCATGGGCGAAGAAGTTGCCGAGTACAACGGCGCTTACAAGGTGTCCGAAGGGATGCTCGATCGCTTCGGTCCCCAGCGCGTGATCGATACGCCCATCAGCGAAGCCGGTTTCGCCGGGCTGGGCATCGGCGCCGCCACCGTCGGCCTGCGACCGATCATCGAGTTCATGAGCTGGTCGTTCACACTGGTCTGCCTGGACCAGATCGTCAACAACGCAGCCAACATCCGGTACATGTCGGGGGGGCAGTTCAAGTGCCCGATTGTCTTCCGCGGCGGGAACGGCATCGCTCACCAGCTTGGCGCGACGCACTCGCACCGCGTTGAAACCATCTACGCCCGTATCCCGGGCCTGGTGGTTGTTTCTCCCTCGACGCCGTACGACGCCAAGGGACTGTTGAAGACCAGCATTCGCTGCGATGACCCGGTCATCTTCCTCGAAAGCGAGATGCTCCTGGCAGACAAGGGCGAAGTGCCTGACGAGGAATACACCCTCCCGATCGGCAAGGCCCATGTCGAGCGCGAAGGGAATGAAGTCACGATCATCAGCTATGGCAAGAGCATGGCCCGTTTTGCCCGGCCAGCCACCAAGGTTCTGGTGGAGGATGAGGGCATTGATGTCGAGCTGATCGACCTGCGAACGCTGCGTCCCCTGGACATCCCGACGATTGTCGAGAGTGTCAAGAAGACCAACCGCTGCGTCATTGTCTCTGAAGACTATGGCTATTGCGGCATGGGCGGCGCGATCCTGGCGAGGATCCAGAAGCCGGTTTTCGATTATCTCGA
>CAZSJB010000419.1:0-3139 GCA_964606625.1 uncultured Tepidisphaeraceae bacterium
AGCAGATCCAGCGGACCGTTGTAGACATCGAGTTCGACGCGGTAATCCAACGCAGCCATCCTTGGTTTGAGTGCTGTCTTGATTTTAGGGGGGAGCGTCTGATAATCCAGACATAGTGCATGATGAATGACAAAGGATGCAGGGAAAATCGCGTGTGACGCATCGTTTGTCATGCATTGTGCCATTCATCATGCATCGTAGGACCAGCATGGACGTATCCATACGCGATTTTGCCAGACAGGTCATCGACGTCGAAGCAGCGGCTGTGAAGTCGCTGAGCGATGCCATCGGTCCGGAATTTGAGCGCGCCGTGCAGCTGATCCTGGATTGCCCCTCTGCGCTGATTACCAGCGGTATGGGCAAAGCCGGGCACATTGCCCGCAAGATCTCCGCTACCTTTGCCAGCACTGGCACGCCCAGCCATTTTCTTTCACCGGCCGATGCGGCGCATGGTGATGTCGGATCCATTCGTCGCGGCGACATCATCCTGATCTTCTCCACCAGCGGCGAAAGCGACGAAATCCTGCGGCTGCTGTCGATTGTCAAGAAGCTCAATCATCCTGTCATTGCCATCACCGCCACCACCACCAATAGCCTGGCCCGCCACGCCGACGTGACTATTCCGATGGGCCAGATCACCGAAGCCTGTCCGCTGGGCTTGGCGCCGAGTGCGTCGACCACCGCCATGCTGGCTCTCGGCGATGCCCTGGCGCTGACGGCCATGAAGATGCGGAATTTCTCTGCCGAAGACTTCGCTCTGTATCATCCTGCTGGCCAGCTTGGGCGGCGGCTGATCAAGGTCAGCGAGGGCATGACCTTCCGGCTGGGCGAAAATCTTCCCGTTGCTTCGGACAAGCTGACGGTGGGCGAGGTGCTTCAGGCGGTCAGCAAGATCAAGCGACGCAGCGGAGCAGTTGTCCTCATAAATGATCAAGGCACAGTCAGCGGCATCTTTTCCGATGGCGATCTGCGCCGCCTGGTCATGAACAATCCGGATGGCGCCATGCGCCAGCCGGTCAGCAGCGTCATGACCCACAATCCCAAGCGCATCCACAAGGATGCCCTGGCCAGTGAAGCGATGGCGATCATGCGGCAGTATCGCATCGACGAACTGCCCGTCGTTGACGACAATGATAAACCCGTCGGCTTGATCGACGTGCAGGACCTGGTGGTACTTAAAATGCTGGACGTGGATGGGTGAGTTTACGGCAGGTGGCGTCGTAGCGATCAGCCATGATTGCTTGTCCGCTTCTCAGTGATCCCCAAAACTCAAGACACTGATACATCAAAGCATCAACCCGTGCGAACTTTTCTCCTAATCTCCGGTACGCTGGCCCTCCTGGTGGGGATTTTCATCGGTTATTCGATGACGCAGACCGGCAGTGCGCCGCTGCCACCGGGTTACGGTGCCGGCGAGCCCGTGGCGCTGCCGGATGTTCGCGAGGCCATCATCGGACGCGGTGAGCAGGCGTGGGTCAAGGTGTTCAATGAGAACTGGGAGGTGGCGTCGCAGTTCCGGGCTGCCGAATATGATCCACGTCGCGATGGCCGCGTGCAGGTTGCCCAGCCGGAATCCATTTTTTTCCTGAGTGGTGGTGAACTGATTCGGGTTCGGGGCCGTGAAGGTGTTGTCGTCATGTCACGCCTGCCTGAGCCGCAGTCCGGCGGGTCGATGGCTCCTTCCGAGCCGCCCTCGCGGGGCGAGCTGATCGATGTCGAGATCGAGCTGTTTGAATCACCCGAGGCTCTCGAAGCCGATTCTCCTGATAACGACACAGCCATCCTGCGCGTCTTGCTCAACAATGCCGCTTTCGACAATGAAACATCGCGCATCTACACCGAATCGGCTGTGATTGACGGCCGTCATGTGCCAGCGGATGAAATCCCCGTTACGGTGCGTGGTCGCGACTATGAGTTTGATGGCAGAGGGCTGACGATTCGCTGGAACGATCGTGATCGACGTCTGGAACTGCTCCGCATCGAACATGGCGAACGGCTGGTTATCAGGAATCCCCATCGATTGACCCGGGACGTGTTTGGCCCCAGCCATCACCCAGAGGGCGATGCCCGCAGCGCCTCACTTCCCTGGATGCTGGCTAGCACCAGCGCCGCCGCCGTTGCCGATGCCGTGGCTGCGCCCACCACGAGATCTTCGCGGCCTCCTTATCGTGCCAACTTTGATCGCAATGTCCGCGTGTTTCAAGGCGATCAGCAGCTCGTCGAAGCCGATCAGATGTTCATCGATTTCGTCTTCGACAGCAGCCAGCAGAAAAGAATCAGTCCTCCAGAGGCAGGTGATCTGCCAGGGGATGATGGTCCGGCAGCTGCTCTTTCTTCGGCATCAGCGATTGTCGCAGCGGACAGTTTGCCATCCACACAACCTGCCGAACCGGATGCAAAGCCAGCGGAACAACCCGTTCAGCCGCTCATCGTTCATTGGGATGGCCCGCTGATCGTGACACCTTCGCCCGAAACTGCGCCGCGACCGGCGAAGGGGGCCGGAATCATTCATCTGGTCGGTCAGCCGCTGCGTGTACAGCGGGATCATGGTGACGTGACGGCTGCCACAATGGTCTATGATACCGGCGCGCAATGGCTGACACTGGATGGGTCTAAGGATCTGCCCGTCATCCTGCGAGATGGTAAAGATATCCACATTCAGACACAGGGGTTGACTTACATTGGCAGCCAGCAGCGAGCCGAGTTGCGTGGCCGAAGTAGCGCCACATTTGCCATTCGCAGTGATGTCGATGCACCCCCCCAGTCATTGCAGACCCACTGGACCGACAAATGTGTTCTATTTCTCAGCAAAGGGGGGCTGGAGAGGCTGGCTGTCGAACGCGCTCAACTGACAGGTTCTGTGCAGATCGAACATCCGGCTGTCCGGCTGGCCAGCCAATCGCTGGATCTAGCATTCAACCCCGCCTCTGCTGATCAGCCGGCAGACACTCAGCCGGACATACAACTGCGTACGCTGCTGGCGCGCGGCGATGTCGACTGTGTCCTCCTCAGCGAGGATCAATCCGAGCAGCGCATTCAGGCCGATCGGCTTGAAATCGCTACTGCTGTGGATGAGCACGGCCGCACTTATCCGCGTGAAATCAAAGCCGACGGCCGCGACGTTCGCGCTACCGACGGA
>CAZSJB010000420.1:0-3131 GCA_964606625.1 uncultured Tepidisphaeraceae bacterium
GTGGAGGACGCCGCAGGGGACGCCTTTGGCGCGGAGATCGGAGCAGGTTCTGGAGCTGGAGTATGTGTTGCAGTGGTCATGGGTTTGGATGGTGAAAGGTTTTCTGACGACGGTGCGGGTTGGTCCGCCAGCGTCGTGGTGCGCGCATCGGGCAGGTCATCCAGCCGGCGCAGCACAGCCGTCAGCCGGCCGAGGCGATGTTCCATCTCCTGTTCAAACAGCTCGATAAATGCTTCCAAGGGAGCGTATTCAGGCAGGATGCGCGCAGACCAGTCGTTGCAGCGATCGGCGACCTTGGAGCTGTTGAACAGTTTTGTCAGCAGCTCGGTGGTGCGTTGCACCCATTCCTGCTTTTCGGCGCGAGCTTCATCCAGTTCACGGCGCTCGCGGATGCGCTGACCGGCAATGGCTTGGCCGATTTTGAGGGCCGCTTCGATTTCGCGCACAGCTTGCTGGCGCGGCACCGTGAGGCGCAGCGTGGTCGGCTGAGTCATAGGCGGTGGGGTCAGGGTTGTGGTTTGCACGGATGTCACCTCGTGCGCCATTACATCCCGGCGCTTGGGGTAGAGATGACATCCCATTGATTGAACGTTGAGGCAAGTTGGAGAGGATTGGAATTCTCGGAGCCGGGCGGTGAGTTTGCGGGTATTGCAGCCTGTGAGGAATGGGGGGTGTGTGTCAGCAATCAAACCGGATCCACTGTAGATACAGGCCCTGTGGGGGGGCAGTCGGGCCCGCCTGGCGGCGATCGGCGGCTGCCAGCATCGTGGCGATGCGCTCAGGACCATATCGTCCCTCCCCCACTTCTACCAGGGTCCCTACGATGATCCGAACCATGTTCCACAAGAACCCGGTTCCTTCCACACCAATCACCACGCGCGGTCCGCGGCGGGCGACATCACAGCCAAGGATGGTTCGAATGGTGGATTCACGGCCATGCCCCGGCTTGGCGAAGCTGGCGAAATCATGCTCACCCACGAGCAGTTGCGCTGCTTTGCGCATGGCCTGAATATTCAGGGGCTGCCAGCGATGCCAGCATAAATCCGACAGGAAGCAGTTGCGCAGCGGCGCATTCCAGATAAGGTACTGATATCGCTTGCTGAGAGTGGATCGCACGGCGTCGAATGAATCGGCAACCGGTTCGATGCGTCGAACGACGATGTCGTCCGGTAGCCGCGCGTTGACTGCGCGGATCATTCCCTCCACGGGAATCTGGGTACGGAAGGTATCGAAATGTGCTACCTGTCCCTTGGCATGCACACCCGCATCGGTGCGGGATGATCCAACTACCGTCACCGGATGTCGCACCACGTCGATGAGCGCGCGGCGGAGGATTTCCTGTACGGTGGGAATGCCGCCATCCGGCAGCGGCTGGCCCTTATAGGTCTGAGGGACGCCCTGCTGCTGCCATCCGTGGTATCGTGTTCCGCGATAGGCCAGCGTGATCTTGTAGCGGCGCTGACCGGGAAAAGGTGGAGTCTCGGTTGCTGTCACGCAATTGGTTTTACCCTTGGGCGGATGGGGATGCCATCCCCGCCGCGGGTGAGGAGGCCATCACTTCGTTGATGGTATCGCGAAGCATACGAAAGCTGACTGGTTTGACCAGGTGACGCGCGAAGCCTGCTTCCAGGCTGCGTTTCACATCTTCTTCCATGCCAAAACCACTGACGGCGATGCCGCGGATGTCAGGATTCTGCTGGCGGATAGCGCGCATGAGGTCCAGGCCGGTTCCATCCGGCAGGCCGACATCGGACACAATCAGGTCGAAGGTGTGACGTTCGACGATGCGTAGCGCGGAGGCGACACAGTCGGCGGTCTGGATCTGGAACTGTTCGGCTTCGAGCAGCCGTCGCAGCACGCGGGCGGTGGTCGCATGATCTTCGACCAACAGCACGCGCAGTCGATGCCTGCGATCCCTGCCATCAGGCGCCTGCGTCATTTCGTGTACCAGTTCATCGGAGGGTTCGCCGATGACGGGCATTTCCACGGAGAAGGTGGCGCCTTTGCCCAAGCCCTCGCTGTAAGCGCTAATCCAGCCGCCATGCAGATCCACCAGGGCTTTGCAGATCGCCAGCCCCAGTCCCAGCCCTCCGAAGCGGCGCGTGACACGCATGTCCCCCTGCTCAAATGCGTTGAAAATCGAATCGAGCAGTTCGGGTTCGATCCCAGTGCCTGAATCGATAATCTCGATCAGGACGCGATCGGGCGCCGAGTTTCGGCTGCGCATGATGATGCGTCCGCCGGCAGGCGTGAACTTCATTGCATTACTGACCAGGTTCCAGAAAACCTGCTGCATTCGCGGCGCATCGGCCCAGACCATGTGGGATGCGGCGTCGAGCTCGACACGGAAATCCAAGGGCTTTACGCCCTTGATGCTTTCACGGCAGATACTCATCGCCTGGGCTGCAATCGCATGCAGGTCAACGGCTTCTCGATGTAGTTCCAGCTTCTGGCGTACGATGCGCGTCAGGTCAAGCAGGTCATCGATGAGGCGCGCTTCCATCTCCACATTGCGACGAATGATTTCGACGTCGCCGCGCAGGTGGTCCGGCAGCGTCGGATCCTGCTCCAGTGCCTGGGCAATCATCAGGACAGGCGTAAGTGGTGTGCGCAGTTCGTGCGAAAGTGTTGCCAGGAAATGGTCTTTGGCCCGCGAGGCCTCCTCAGCCTGCTGCTTGGCGTGACGCAGCTCATCCTCGGCGGCCTTGCGTTCAGTGATGTCGCGCATGGTCACCATGCCGAGGATAATCTCGTTGGCGGGGTTACGGACCGGCGCGCCGCTGTAGGAGAAAATCCGCGGCTCATCCCAGGTCAGGTGACGAACCTTGACCTCATAGTTACCGAAGGTTTCACCACGAAGCGCCTTGGCGATCGGCCATTGATCCACGGCAAGTGGACGATCATCCAGGTCGCGGATATCCAGCGATGCGATCAGTTCGCCAAGTGGAATGGGCGTATCTGTGGTGTCATCGGCTCCGAGCATCTGCCGGGCTGCGGGGTTGAGCGTAAGCTGGAGCTGGCGGGCGCAGATCATCAGCCCCTCGGTCATCGATTGCACGATGCTCCGTAACTGGGCCAGGTTCTGCTCATTGTGTTCGGTAGTCCGACGAAGGATTTCCTCGTTTCGTTTT
>CAZSJB010000421.1:0-3092 GCA_964606625.1 uncultured Tepidisphaeraceae bacterium
AGCGCGTGACCAGGTCCTTGCCGTGCTTGTTCAGCTCGTTGCACATCCCCTCATGACCCGAGGAGACGTACACATCGCCGCGCACCTTGGCGCCGGAGGCGATGTATTTGACAAGCCTGCGCGTCATGCTCGGCTCGGCCAGCTTCGGCGGCGCTTCAACGACGAAAGTCCCGCTTCCCCGCCGTCGCTCGACCAGTCCCCGGGCGTGCAACTGGGTCAACGCGCGATTGATCGTCGCCCGGCTGACCCGAAAATTCTGCTCCAGCTCGCGCTCGGAAGGAATCTTGTCCCCGGGCGCATAGATCCCCGCGGCGATTTCCTCATGAATCTTGCGACAAATGACCTCTGCCAATCCAGACATGGTGCCCTATATACCCAGGGTTTAAACAAACCATACCACCCTTTGAACCAAATGCAAGATTTTGGATATACCACATCACTGCAAAATAGACCAAAATGGCGAGTCCAATTATCGCAAGACTTGATTTGATTGGCGCTTACACGCCGAAAAGAAAAAGAATTCCTTTGTCAAAAAAATAAATCACCTGTTGAGAAACCAGTATTAATGGCTGATCCATTGAGAGGAAATTGGCAATACCACTGATGGAGCATCCCCACAAGATTTGTGGAAATATTCCAGCCAAAGGCCTCGGCACTGCTAGCGAGGTATTGGACAGGTCCTCTGCTAGTATCACACAGTGCATCAAGGCCTGGCTGCTCAGGGGCTGGGTGCTTGGAGAGTTGCGTTGGAGTAGCGGCAGCTCTGGAACGCGTGCATCGGCTATGGCGCCAGCCGCTGCCGCCGCCAAGTGCCGTCGATGCGAGTGTAGAGCAGGCGGTCATGCAGGCGGCTGGGGCGCCCCTGCCAGAACTCCATCTGCTGAGGAATCACGCGATACCCGCCCCAGTGATCAGGCAAAGGAACCTCGCCCCCGGCAAAGCGTTCTTCAAACTTGCGCATGCGGGCTTCCAGAACTTCCCGCGACGCAATCGGTGTGGATTGTTGTGATACCCATGCTCCGATCTGGGCTGCGCGAGGCCGGGTGCGGAAATAGGCTTCACTTTCAGCGCGGCTGACCTTCTCCACTATTCCGTCGATGCGTACCTGCCGCTCCAGCGGCTGCCAATAGATCACCAGGCATGCACGGGGGTTAACAGCCAGATCACGCCCCTTTCGGCTGTCATAATTGGTGAAAAAGGTAAAACCGTTGGCATCAAACCCCTTCAGCAGGACGATACGGGCACTTGGGGTCCCGCTGGCATCCACGGTAGCGAGGGTCATGGCGTTGGGCTCGACAACTTTATACGCCTGGGCATCTTCGAACCATCGCCGAAACTGTTCGATGGGATCATCGGCTGCATCCTTTTCATCCAGCGACAATACGCCGTAGTCGATGCGAAGGTCCTGCGGAACCACGTACTTGGGCAATGGGGCTTGGTCAGACATGCCCTTCAGTATACGCGCAGACGGTTTATTGCCGATTCATCCGCCTTCTTTTGCCCACTGCCGACCTGCTGTTATCCCAAAGCGGGCACCTTGACCTCGACATCATTGGCTTGCGGGGTGCCCGGAACGCTGCGGCCGTTTTCAACATATTGCCGCATCAGCGCACGCATCTGCTCAACGCGCTCAGAATGCTCAGACGCAATATTGTGGTTCTCATAGAGGTCCTCCTCCAAGTTGTAGAGGTGGACGCGTTCCGGTTCACCGCGCTGCGATGGAAGAAAGAGCAGCTTCCATGGCCCCGACTGAATCGAGTAAGCAGGCGTTGGGGAATGGGCGACGATTGGGGGGCGATCGAAGCCCTGTGTTTCTCCACGAAGCAGCGGGAGGAAGCTGAAGCTGTCTTCAGCGGCATTGTCCGGCAGCGTTGCACCGGTGATCTGAGCTGCCGTAGCCATGAGATCGGTTGCCGAGATGGTCTCATGGCAAATGCTGCCCGGCTGGACCACCTTTGGCCAGCGGATAACGAACGGCACACGATGCCCCCCCTCGGCAATGTTGAACTTAGTTCCTCGCAGCGGACCGCTGACACGGTGGCCAGCCTGCTGGAAGGATTCGAGACCCGGTTTGGGGTCATGGCCGTTATCAGAAAGGAATAGGAGCAGGGTATTTTCGCTGACGCCAGCACGCTCCAGCGCATCGCTGATTGCACCGACGGTGGCGTCCGTTTCCATGATGAAATCAGCCAGCGGGTTAATGCCGCTTTTTCCCTTGAAGGGTTCAGAAGGCGCAATCGGGTAATGCGGGCTGGTAAGCGACACGAAAAGGAAAAACGGCTTACCCGAAGCAGCTCGTTCTTCGATATAAGCAACGCTTTTGTCGACGATCGTTGGAACGATCCGATCAAACCTCCAGCCAGGCGCCTTGGGTCCTTCGTGATTGACGATGATTTCTTCGTCAATTTCCTGGTGCTCCGTCGGCTGGACAGTCACGCGGTCATTCTCAATCCAGGTAAACGGTGGGAAGTTGGGAACATCGACCCCGAAGTAGTAGTCAAACCCGCGAGTGGTCGGACCATTGGCGATTGGCTTGGTAAAATCGAGTTCTCCGTCAGTGCGTGGCCAGTCCCAGCCCAAGTGCCATTTGCCGATACAGGCGGTGTGATATCCTTGCTGCTGAAGCATCTTGCCGATCGTAAGACGGTCTTCGGCAATGCACGGCTGCGCCCACTTGGGCAACGCCGCACGGATCCCGGCACGCCAGTGATAGCGACCTGTCATCAGGCCATAGCGTGACGGCGAGCAGACAGGAGAGGTTGTATGCGCATCGGTGAATCGCATCCCCTGTTCAGCCAACGCATCCACGTGGGGGGTGGGAATTTTGCAATGCTCAGGGTCATAGCAGGCGATATCCCCATAGCCCAGGTCGTCGGCAAGAATGATGACAATATTGGGTGGCGTTGCTGGCACATCGTCACCCACCTGCTGCTGCGCCACGGCAGTTGGCAGACGCAAACCCGCCCGCCCCGCCAGTAATGACAACACCCCTGCTCCGGCTGCGCCAAGAAATGCGCGACGGTCGATACCTGTGTGATGCGGTCGCTTTGTCATGTGAATATCTCCTTCACTCTTTGAGTGCGCCGGCGGTC
>CAZSJB010000422.1:0-3088 GCA_964606625.1 uncultured Tepidisphaeraceae bacterium
CAGCGTCGTCACCAGCACGCGGTCGCCCTGGGCGACGCGCTGCTTAATCGACTCCAGCAGGTGCGGCACCTGCCCCTGTGCCGGATGCACCTCGATGCTGGGATCGACCAGGCCGGTCGGGCGGATGATCTGCTCGACGACTTCGCCGCCGGTCTTCTCCAGCTCGTACGGCCCGGGCGTAGCCGACACGAAGACGACCTGGTTCCACATCTGCTCGAATTCCTCGAACTTCAGCGGCCGATTGTCCAGCGCGCTGGGCAGGCGGAACCCGTGATCGACCAGCACCTGCTTGCGCATCCGATCGCCGTTGTACATGGCGCGAAGCTGCGGCAGCGTGACGTGCGACTCGTCGATGATCAGCAGGAAATCCTCGGGGAAGTAGTCGATCAGCGTATACGGCTTTTCACCGGGTTTGCGGCCGTCCAGGTGTCGCGAGTAGTTCTCGATCCCGCTGCAATAGCCGACCTCCTGCATCATCTCCAGGTCGTACTTCGTGCGCGCCAGCAGGCGCTGAGCTTCCAGCAGCTTGCCCTCGCCGCGCAGCTTCATGACCTGCAATTCCAGCTCTTCCTGGATGCTTTTGACGGCGCTTTCGAGCTGGTCTTCCGGCATGACATAGTGGACTGCCGGATACAGGAAGACCTGGTCCTCGCTGTGGATCAGTTCCCCGGTGAGGGGGTTGATCATGTCGATGTTGGTGATTTCATCACCGAAAAACTCGATGCGATAGGCAAACTCCTCGTAGCTCGGCTGAATCTCGACCACATCACCGCGCACGCGGAAGGTGCCGCGCTTGAAGTCGATGTCGTTGCGGGTGTATTGCAGATCGATGAAGCGGCGCAGCAGCTTATCGCGATCGGTTTCTTCCCCCTTGCGAATCGGCACGACACTTTTCTTGTATTCGCCGGGCGACCCCAAGCCGAAGATGCAGGAGACGGAGGCGACCAGCAGCACATCATCGCGGCTGACCAGATTGCTGGTGGCGCTGAGGCGCAGGCGGTCCAGGTCGTCGTTGCGGCTGGCGTCTTTTTCGATGTAGATGTCGCGCTGGGGGATGTAGGCTTCGGGCTGGTAGTAGTCGTAATAACTCACGAAATAGCCGACGGCGTTGTTGGGGAATAGCTCCTTGAACTCTTCATAAAGCTGAGCCGCCAGCGTCTTGTTATGGCTGATTACCAGCGTCGGCTTCTGCACGCGGGCGATGGTATGAGCCATGGTGAAGGTCTTGCCCGATCCGGTGACCCCCATGAGTGTCTGGTATTTGCGGCCTGCCTCGATCCCGCGCGCAAGCTGGTCGATGGCCTGCGGCTGATCTCCCTGGGGTTTGAACGGGCTGACGACTTCAAACTTCGGCATAGTGTTTTCGATGTAAAGTAGGGTCCGTCTCGGCGGACCACGAGTTCCAAACACGTTCCCGGTCCGCCAAGGCGGACCCTACGGTAGCTGCACGGCTTGATTCCTGCATTATCATAGGCCGACCCAGAACCGCATAACGTGCAAATGCAAGATGGCCGCGCTACATCTCCATCAGCGCCTCCACCTTGGCTGCGCAGATGAAATCGTTCATGCTCAAGCCGCCGGCAACGATTGAATGGGAGTGATCGGAGGGCGACGAAGGGGCCTTCACCGCAGAGGCACGGAAAACACAGAGGGATTTTCGCGCCAGAGGTAAACTCCGTGGCGCGGGCGTCTCTAACTTTATGCCTCTTTGGCCCAAGTCCAACCATTTGCGCTTCGTAGGGCAGGCTATTGCCTGCCGCGAGTGCCATAGGGCCGTCCACGGCAGGCAAATAGCCTGCCCTACAGCTGGGCGACTGGCAAAATGACCGCGCTGCTGTCGGGCGGAATTGCCAGGCGCGTGCGCCTACAACTCAAACAGCCATTCCACCTTGGCTGCGCAGATGAAATCGTTCATGCTCAGCCCGCCGACCGAGTGAGTGGAATAGCGCATTGTGACGGCGTTATAGCCGACCTCCAGATCCGGGTGATGATCCTGCTGGTAACTGATCCAGGCGGTGGCGTTCACAAAGGCGATCACTTCCTCATAATTCATGAACTTGAATGTCTTTACCAGGGAATCGCCTTCCACCACCCAGCCATGCAGCAGTTTGAGCAGAGGGGCGGCGGTTTCGGCGCTCAGCCGGTCCTGGGCGTTGTCCCGCTCACAGCACTGCTGGCGCGCCAATTCTGACAACTCGGTCGTTGCTGCCATATGCCTCCCGGTTCGGATCGCTATTATCTTACGCCAGTCGCCCGCTGGTGACTGTAGCCAAATCGGCTGGCGTCGATAAATTGCGGAGGGTTATGCGCTGGATCATCGGTGACATCCACGGGATGCTCGGACCACTGGAGACGCTCCTGCGCGCCGTCGACGTGGCCGATGAGGAAGCCGAGCTGCTGTTCATCGGTGATTACATCAACCGCGGGCCCGATTCCGCTCTGGTTGTCGAAACTCTCCTGGCGATCCCTGACGGCCGCTTTATCCGCGGAAACCATGACGACGTCTTTGACCTGATCGTCAACGGCGACTGCTATGCCCCCCATCCTGCCGCGCCCAGCCGTCTGGCAGCCATGCGCTGGTTCCTGGAGCATGGCCTGGACCGCACGCTGCTCAGCTACGGCGCCGATCCCGAGCAGCTGGAGCGTTTTCTCGAAAAACCCACCGATCGCCTGATGGCCCAACTGATCGAGCTGGTGCCCGAGCATCACCGGCGGTTTTTCCGCAATCTTCCCCCAGCCATTGACGAGCATGATTTTTTCATGGTGCACGCCTACTGGCCGCCCAATGAGCGGACCGAATCCCCCGGCGTCGCCATGCGACTGCGGAATGATCCGCGGCTGCGCTATGATGCGCTGTGGGCACGGTTTACGGATCAGGATATCGGGGTTCGCAAGAACTGGCGGCGCACCGGATTTTTCGGCCATACCCCGGTCAACAATTACCTGGCCGCTGCCCAGGATGGGCTGGATCTGCCGTTGGTCGGCCCGCAATGCGTTCTGCTGGACACCGCCTGTGCACTGGAGGAGAGCGGCCGACTGACCGCCTTCTGTGTCGAAACCCGCACCTTCCTCCAGACCGACCATTTCG
>CAZSJB010000423.1:0-3083 GCA_964606625.1 uncultured Tepidisphaeraceae bacterium
GAGAACTGGCATGTATCCTCGCGGAGCGCCAGCGGGCGGTGATCATTCCAGCACAGGCGATCCAGGGTGACAGTGTCTGGATTGTGCGGTCCGGTCGGCTGGAACGCATCAGCCCCCGGATCGGAATCCGAAGCATCGAGCGAGCGGAAGTGCTCGAAGGGCTGCCGCCGGGAGCTCAGGTTGTGATCGATCCGATCGGCGACCTGGAGGAAGGCCGGCAGGTGCGCACGCGGCGCGTCGATCCGATCGTCGCTGCCGGTTTGAATACCCCGGAAATTGAGGAGCAGCCATTCAGTCCGTTTAATTAACCGACAGGCACTCGGCTGAACCGGAATCTCTCAGAATCCAACCATGCGCTGGTTCATTTCCATCCGATACCTGATTTCCCACATGCGGCAGTCGCTGGTCTGCATCGCAGGGGTGATGATCTCGGTGCTGATGTTCGTAGCCATGTCGGCGATGATGAAGGGATTTACCGAAAAGTTCATCATCGAAACGGTTGAATCCTCAGGCCACATCACCGTCAACGACGAGCCGCGCGTCCGGCAGACGCCCATCCTCCAGCGTGTTTATGACGATCCCAATGCGCTGCTGGTGCTGGAAGGAACCAAACCCCGTGACCGCATCGAGCAGATCAAGCATCCGACCGGGCTGATGGCTGCGCTGCGGCGCATGCCCCAGGTGGTGGAAGCCGCCCCCATCGTTACGGGAGATGTCACAGCCGTCTATGGCACCAAAACCTACGGCATGGTGGTTTACGGCGTGGACCCGGACAGCCAGCTCAAGGTGACGACGATCGGTGACAATCTGGTCAGCGGATCATTCGATCGTCTGAAAACAACCGCCAATGGCATCATTCTGGGCAGGGGCATCGCCCTGACGCTTGGAGCGCGCGAAGGAGACATCATCCAGTTGAACTCCCCCGTGGGCGGGCAGGCGACGGGGCGCGTGGTGGGTATCTTCGATACGGGCGTAACGCCGGTGGATTACAGCCGCGCGTACATGCTCATCAACGATGCCCAGACCCTCATGAATCGCAAGAACGTCATCAATGAGATCATCATTCGCACGACGGATTACAACCGGGCGCCCGAGATTGCCGCCCAGATCGAAGCGATCAGCGGCTACAAGACCGAATCCTGGCAGGAAGCCAACGCCAACTTCCTGAAGATCTTTCGTATCCAGCAGATTATCACCAATTTCATCACCGGCGCGCTGATGGTGGTGGCGGCGTTCGGAGTGCTGAACATTCTGATCATGGCTGTGATGGAACGGGTGAACGACATCGCGATTCTCAAGAGTTTTGGGCTTAGCCGAACGGATATCACGCAGATCTATGTCATGCAGGGGCTGGTGATTGGCCTGATCGGATCGACGCTTGGGCTGATCAGCGGCAAGCTGGCGGTCGAGGGGCTGCGGCGGCTGCCCATTCGCATGGAGGGGCTGGTACGCACGGAGGGGCTGCTGATGAGCGAGCATGTCAGCGACTACGTGCTGGCATTTGTCTCAGCCATGATCATTGTCCTGCTGGCAGCGGTGTATCCCGCGCGCCGGGCTGCGGGATATGATCCGGTGGAAGTCATCCGGGGCGTGCATTGATCTCCTTGCCGGGGGGCACGACTTCCTTTTCGATCCATGAATCGGTAGAGCCAATTTTTCAGCGATACCGATATTTCTACTAACTTTGGATGGGTGGCGGTTGTCTGATCTGACGATGGTGACACTGCGCGCTCAGGTCGTGTGGCAAGGGCTGACCGATCACAGACAGTGCATTGCCGGCACGATGTTGCGCCAGGATGCGAAGTATCGGCGCAGACGAACCCAGTCGAACCCACTACGACGTGCTTTCAAAGCCATTGCATCGGCGTTATTGATGCGCCAGCGTGGTTTCCGCCCGACCAAACCCAATTTTCAAGATGCATTTTGCAAACCCACTTGCCTGTGCGCGCCGGTGCGAAAACCTGCTCGATGCGGCTATGGTTGCGCGGGATATTGCAGGGCGATCAACCGTCGTGACAATGGAGGGACTATGGATTTCTTTAACTATCGAAATGGTGAGTTATATTGTGAGGACGTTCCGGCTGCGAAGATCGCGGAAGAAGTGGGGACGGCGGTCTATGTCTATTCCAAAGCCACCTTCCTGCATCACTACCGGCAGATCGCCGAGGCGTTTGCACCGCTGAACGCAACGATCTGCTACTCGATCAAGAGCTGCGGCAATCTCAACATCTGCAAGATCCTGGCGGCTGAGGGATGTGGATTTGACGTGACCAGCGGCGGCGAGTTGTATCGTGCCCTGCAGGCAGGCGGCGATCCGAAGAAGATGATCTTCGCGGGCGTCGGCAAGACAGATGAAGAGATCCGCATGGCCATCGATGCGGGTATCGCCGCGTTTAACCTCGAATCCGAAGCCGAGATCGAAAACGTCGATCGCGTGGCTGACGAGATGGGCAAGACAGCCGTCGGCGCCATCCGCGTCAATCCCGACGTTGACCCCAAGACGCATGCCAAGACCACAACGGGCAAGAAAGAGACCAAGTTTGGCGTCGATATCGAGCGGGCTGAGCGCGTCTTTGATCAGTATCGCAATCTCAAGCACCTGCGCATCGGCGGGATCCACATCCACATCGGCTCGCCGGTGTATGAGATCCAGCCGTACGTCGATGCGGTCAAGAAGATCACCGCTCTGATCGACCGCCTGACCGAGAAGGGCCACAAGATCGAATGGTTTGACGTGGGCGGGGGGTTCGGCGTGAACTACCAGCGGCCGGACCAGGCCCAGCCTGTCACCGAGCATGCCAAGGCTCTCGTGCCCCTCCTGAAGGACAAGCCCTACCGTATCGCCTTCGAGCCAGGCCGCTACATCATGGGCAATGCGGGCATCCTGCTGACCAAGGTGCTGTACCGCAAGACCGGCGGATCCAAGCAGTTCATCATCGTCGATGCGGGAATGAACGACCTACTGCGTCCGACGCTTTACGAGGCCTATCACCATATCTGGCCGGTCAAGCCCAGCCCGGAGAACGTGCCGGCTGAGCGCAGCGTCGAAACCAAGCCGGTCAACGGCGAGGTCGTTGACGTCG
>CAZSJB010000424.1:0-3078 GCA_964606625.1 uncultured Tepidisphaeraceae bacterium
TGGGTGTGCACCTGATCGAAGGCCAGCGCGTGATGGTGGGCGATGGTCTGGAGTTGCTGGGCTTTCCGGGTATCGAACGAAGTGACCTCGACCCGCAATTTATCCATTCCCTGCCGCACCCAACTCCGGGCACTGTGCGAATCGCCCTCTGCCATTACCCGGATCTGTTTGATGATATCAGCCCCGTAAAACCCAATCTGTACCTGTGTGGCCATACGCATGGGGGACAGATCTGCCTGCCCGGTGGCTGGCCGCTGGTGACCCACTCCCAGGGGGCGCGACGTTACGCCCGCGGTATCCATCGACGAGGTCAGACCTGGTTTATTGTCAACCGCGGGCTGGGCGCGGGCAAAGTACCGGTACGCCTCTTCTGCCCACCGGAAATCATCGAAATAGAGCTGGTTAGGCAGTAATGCCAAGGAAAAGACTTTTCCCCTCCCGAGGCTTTGCTTCCGTTGCCAGCAGATGGGTCGATCAGGGCTGCTCTTTGTCCTCATCCTTCTTGAAGTTCAGAACCGCCAGCCGCGTTTGTCCGTCACCATCCAGATACACCACGTGAATCCCGCTGTCCGTCACGCGTTGTGCCTGGACCGTCTCGACGCCGGTTGAACCAATCAGGCGGCCTGTTCGCAGATCAACAAGATCCCGACCATACAGCAGTACCTGCCCATTGTGCAGATAGCTGAATACGGGTTCCTTACCTTCTGTAGAGCGCGAGGGAAGCGAGCCGGCTGGAAAGATATGCGGCTGCGTCTCGCGACTGTTGACAACAGACCAGTTCACCAGCAGCCCATTGCCATCCTGCTCGAACCAGGCGGCCAGCATCGCCCCATCGGGTGAAAATGCCAGTCCCGTCGGGCGAACACCCCATCGCGGATCCAACAGCCGGATCGGCAACACCCGAATCGGACGCCCGCCCGAAACGCTGTAGACAATCACAGCCGGCCCCTCGCGGGTTCGCCCGGCGACGGAAAACATCCGCCCATCGGCACTCAACGCAAAGTTGCGATACAGCGTCTCTACTCCATCGAGCACAACACCCGCACGGCGACGAGTCTGGAGATCAATCAGTTGAACCGCATGTGCTCCCCCTTTCTGCCACTTGAGCAGCACGTGCGTAGGGGAGACGAATCCCAACAAAGCCGGCGCACCGTTTTGCGTTTCCAGTTCGATCATCCCGCTGACGCGCTGCTCATCAAAATCCCACACCTGGATGGAGAGCGTCGGCCAACTCACGATCCGTGCCAGCTGCGCCCCATCGGGACTGATGGCGTACTGTTCACCGATATTCGGATCAGGCCGAAATCGTGCCTGGGCAGTGCTGGTCCAGTCGGTTGTGCGCCATCGCTCAACGATGTCCTCATCTCCGGCATCCCGAATCACCGCAACGAAATCGCTGCCCACCAGGGGATAGATCAGTCGCTCAAAGCCGGCATCAATGGCAGGATGAACTACTTCCACCAGATCGGAGGGCTGGATCCCCGCCTCATCAGTCGGTTCCTGGACCTCGACTTCCGTCAACACCGAAGGCTGATCCTCGATGACGGCAACAGACGTATCCTCCTGATGAGGAGCGACAGGGGAAGGATCGGTAACATCGTTAGTAGGTGTTACTGCATCATCCTGCTCGGTAGGCGTTGCAGTCGTGACGACTTCGGTCGCCTGGTCGTCTTTCGGCTGAGCAGCGGAATCGGGCTGATCAGTCGGTGCGTCCCCTTCCGCTTCCTCCACAGAAGGCAGGGTCGCGACTTCCACCGTCTCTGGCGCGGGAGTCACAGGGGCTGGCGTGCCGGACGAAGGCGGGCCAGCCGGTTCGTCAGTGACCGGCGCAGGATCCCACGACAAGCCGGGAAGGATCGGGCTGGCAGCAAACGTATGGGCCGTACGCGAACCGCTGGTAATGGCGAAAGTCGTGAGGTTCAGCCCCGCAAGGAATCCGCCCGACAGCAGCACCGCAACCACGAACGCAACGCCCCCCCACACCAGGGGCTCCACCCCTCGTTCGAGTCGCAGGCGAAAGATCAGCCACACTGCCGTCAGTGATACCGCCAGTCCCGCCAGGCAACCCAGCAGCAGGCTGGCGATGTTGGCCCCTGCCAGCCACAGCATGTAACTGAGCGCATAGGCAATGGTGAAAATTGCAAATGTCTTCCACCTCGGCGACCACGGCATGTGCCCCCCCTGCTTGCGCACCCCATGTCGCACGCCCATGTATGTAATAGGAAAGACGACAACGGCGTACAGCCCAACCAAGATCAGCAGGCGCAACGCCAACAGCCACCGACGCCCCAGATCATCCTGAGACAGCGTCTGCGATACTATCAGCAGAAGAGAAATCACCAGCAGTACAGGCGGTAAGAACCGTTCCACCTCACGGCTGTAGGGATAATCAAACGGTTTCGCAATGCGTGCGAGGTTATCACCGTGAATCGATTCCTGACCATCTCCCCCTCGAAGGATCGAGTCGATGTCATCTGTCTCTGACAGTGCTGCATTGTCTGGGTCAGCCGATTGCAGCAAACTCAGCGAAACATCGGACGATGCCTCCGTCACTGTAAAGATCGATGAGCAGTGCTTGCACCTCACCCGCTTGCCGATCAGTGCCTCCGGAGCGGCATATTGAAAGCCGCATTGATCACATTGCACTGTAACCGGCATCGCCTCTCCCATTTACATTAACGCTGATTGATCGAATCCCACTCTGCCCCATGGGGATATTGTAACTCCTTACGTGATTTTTGATATGCCCCTGGCCAAGACCTCTTGATTCCAACGCAAGGGCCTCCCGAATCAAGCCGATATTCCTTGAGACGTTTTATACGGCAGGAGGCTACGTTGCGTGGCATACGAATAGGTGAATTATTGGCCGAGCAGGGGATTCTCACCCCCCGGCAAATCCGTCATATTCTGCAGGTTCAGAAGGCAACCGGTCGCCCTTTCGGCGATCTGGCTGAGCGCCTGTACGGCGTCGAGCCCAAGATTATCGAGGATGCCTGGGTAGAGCAGTATGTGCGGATCAGCGGTGTGATCGATCTTGAGCAGCAGCAGATCGACGAGCAATGCCTTCGCATACTTAAC